>CAVAON010000001.1:0-27177 GCA_963590215.1 Anaerovoracaceae bacterium
CGGCGGACACACGGTCACGCACGGAGGCGATGGTCTCGCCCTGCTTGTTGACCGCGTTGTTCAAATTGTCGACCCTGCCGGAGACCGCAGTCACAGTCGCATCGGTGGCTTCCCTCGCGGAGACCTCGGCATCAAAGTCGCCCTTATCGGTCTTGTCGGCAAGTGCCGCATCCACGTCAGCGGTCTTGGCATAGTCCGCCAGCGCAGTATCCACCCCAATATTCTCCCTCGCCTGCACCTGCTGCTCCTCGGTGAGTGTTTGTTCTGAAGTTTTAACTACTGCTGTATTTTGTTCTATAGCCTTTCTTGAGTTATCGGCATTAATGGCAGCATTATTAGCTTTTTCAGTAGCACTTTCCGCATCTTTTACTGCAACCTCCGCTTTAGCAACTGCAGCATTGTATTCAGCCACAAACTCTTCCTCAGTACCTTCAAAAGTACCATTGGCAATACAGAGTTCATAAATACTCTTACCATCATTTCCCGGCTCTCCAATAACGACTTTAATAGCAGTCAATTCCTCCTCAAGAAGAGTAGGAACATTAAAAGAGGAACATCCTGATTCTTTTATATCAAGAATGTCCCCATATTCTTCAGGAGTATGATTCAACTGCCCATAAGAAACAAGGACAGTATATGCCTCATCAGCATCGTGGGCTGCAACTACTGCTACGCCCCTGCCGTAAGACTTAGTGACAAAAGCTATCGTGAATAATCTCATACTTTAAACAATATATCCCGTCTCTACTTTCTTTATTAAAGCTCTTTAGACTTTCTTGCTTTCTTTCAAGAACTCCCATTCTTCAAGAAAAGTCTTTCTATTATGGGGTCCTGCCGCGATGCTCTCCTACCCATCCGGCAACAGCTCTTAACCTCTGCTGTTCAATCTTGTTCCAAGCACTACGGGGCGTCTATATAATATTAAGTTTAACCCCTATTACCCGAGGGAGCTTTATCCTCAACCTTTATTCCATCCGTGTCGGTGCTCCACCCGCAATACTCCAAACAAGTCTCTTGCCTTTTTTCTAATGGGTGTCTTTTTCACACCAGGCTCAGCCCAGCCGTATGTACGGAGTCATAGACCAGACGATGCAAATATAGCAAAAAAATCTTTCTTCCAAAGAATTCTACATAAAACATTTATAAAAATTAAATCCTTCATACAGGAATGCTCCATATATCAATATTTTTCATTACCTTCACACCATAATTCTATTGTTATGAAAGTACTTATAGACAATGGCCACGGTGTAGATACACCGGGAAAAAGAAGTCCTGACGGGAAACTTCGTGAATATGCATGGAACAGGGAAATAGCCACAGGCATATACAGCACATTGAAATCTCTTGGAGTAGATTGTGAACTTGTTGTTCCGGAACTCTATGATATATCCCTCGGAACAAGAGCTTCCAGAGTGAACAATATCTGCAAGAAACTGGGATCAGATAATGTCATCCTCATCTCCATCCATGTCAATGCCGCAGGTATGGGTTCTTCATGGATGAGCGGCAAAGGATGGTCAGCATACACATCTGTTGGAAAAACTAAAAGTGATATTCTTGCAGAGTGCCTGTATGACTCTTTTGAATCAGAGTTTAAAGACAGGAAAATAAGAAAAGACATGAAAGATGGGGACAGGGATTATGAATCAAATTTTTATATCCTCAAGAAAACCCTGTGTCCTGCGGTACTTACAGAAAATTTCTTTATGGACAACAAGGAAGAATGTGAGTTTCTTCTTCAGAAATCCACGAAAGACAGGATAATCAGGTCCCATGTGAACGGCATCCTAAAATACATTCATAAAGGATAATTTGTTTTTATCAAAAACTTTTCGCATATTTGCATGTGCGATAAATGTTGATTGATTAGTTGTTTTAACGATTGCTATTGTTTTGAGAGACACTCCGGCTGTGAAGTCTGAGTGTTTTTTTTGTCATTTATTCCTGCTTCACTCATCACAATCCTGTCATTTTTTCTTAAAATTTTTTTTGAAAATTTTTTGAAAATTTTTCAACACTATAGTATTTATATGAGGTGAGGATAGTCCCCCCATCCCTCCCCCTGCGTTTGGCGTTTGGGCTTTGTGCCCCCGTCAGTATTTGTTGTTTAATTAAAATTACAATATTATGGCGACCATAATTTATTACACACGAATGATCTTATCAAAATATTTTAATGTTAAGACCCCCCAACAAAAAAGGGCCTTGGCAAGACGAGCGAAAGCTCGTCAGAAAAAAAATAATGTTTAATTAAAATTTTTTATGGAGTTTATTAGCAAGAACAAAATGTCCTTGACGAACCTCGTCAAGGACCAGGGAGCCACAGTAAGTACCTTCGTGAATAAAGCAGGCAAACATTTTTTTGTCTGCGGCAATGTCACTGGCTATTGCAGCCAGGCTGCCGCCGAGGTGCTCGAGAACAGTAATCTCAGTGACGCTGAGGCATTCGCGAAGGTGTGCTTCGCGGAAGTCTCCAATGACGGAGGCACAAAATATGTGCCTTGCCTGATGGTGGTCGGCACTAAGAGTGCCAATAGCACTCGCGGCGCGAGCATCCTAGCCACCCTGTAAGGCCCCGTTGCACTCCGAGCCACCCATTGAGGTGGTTCGGGGTTTCTCCTACAATCCTCCCCCTCAGGAAAGGGGGGAGGATTTGTGTTTTTTTGTTAAAAATGCATAGTAAACTTTGTTAAAACTCATAGTAAACCCACCAGGATTGTTGCGGGTTTCTGTGAGTTTTAATGCTATATATATAATAAGGTATAGCCTTTCAGGAAACCCCGACAATATTAATTGCCGAGCCTTCCATTTGGGACCTTTCTATACCTTATTATATATATGGTTTTTCTGTGTGTTTTTTGAATAATCAATTATAACACTTTTGTTTCTAAAACGTTTTAACTGGAAGAGAGTGGTATGGTTGGTTTACTTATTGAATTTCGATAATAACATTTCGTTATTCGATATTAACATTTTTGTTTCTAAAACGTTTTAATAGTTAAAGTATGGATACAAATAATAACACTGAAAGAACTGAGAATCAGGAAGTTGGGGAGGTATTTTTTGTTATGGTTGATGGGTCTGTGACCCTTAACCCCTCCGC
The DNA here is from genome assembly GCA_963590215.1 of Anaerovoracaceae bacterium. Lineage (GTDB taxonomy): Bacteria > Bacillota > Clostridia > Peptostreptococcales > Anaerovoracaceae > UMGS973. The sequence continues at coordinate 3,107 of CAVAON010000001.1, forward strand.
TGCGGCGGAGTGGGATAAGGACTAAATCCCCCCAGGAAAAAGTTTAACTTTCATTCCACACAAATCTAAACTCTTAGACAGTGTGGAATGAATCTTAAAACATTAGAATTATGGAAAAAATAGTACAAATAGTAGCAAGTATATGCTACTATGCAAATAACTTTTTGTATAGGAGTCTTCACATCGAGACTCCGATGCAGAAAAAAGCCCTGGAAAGAAGGGCTAAACGTCTTCAGAAAATGTTGGATGCTGAACACGGCACCCACATCTATGAAATGTACTGGAGCGAGTAGTTCCGTATAAAAAACTTAGAGACGATAAGTTTCTACCGTCAAGGTAGTTTTAGTACGTCTCATTTGAAAAAAAACATCTAATAAATAAAAAATATGATGAACAAAGAAACTTTTTATGAATTCCTAACAAATAATTGTTGCTACAACTGTTTCGTTATAAATTGGAGGAACTCCTATAGTGGAGATACCTCCAAAATGAACACTTGGGTAGAGGAATATTTAAAGGAGGCGTCAGAAGACATATTGTCTCTGGCGTTCCCATGGAAGGAATCTCCAGAGGGGTTTACCTTCTGGAAACAGAAGGATACCGCGTGGAGAGAGTTTTGCAAAACAATAAACAAAACAGAGTATCCTGTATACAAATTCATTCAGGTAAAAAAGATTCTTTGGCAGGTGACTGCTGAAAAAGAGCTCTCTCCGAGAGACCTTGATCACATTAAGGATACGATGGTTAAAATGTACCCGGAAACTGAAAACTATGATACTTCAGCTAAGAGTATTCTTGGCTGGAAATATATTAAAACTGTAAGCAAAGAACCGTCTGTATAACACTGACTCAAATCGCTTGCTTGATTAAGACGGTTTAACTCCTGTCAGCCGTGAGGTTCACAGGAGTTTTTATTTTTTTATTTGAAAAATACAAAATAGGACTGATGAAACAGGATCCTTCTTATAAGACCCAGAAACTGGATTTGGGAAGATGCGTCACTGAGTACCATCATTCCACCGATAAATTTGAGATTTCATATCGTGTAGATTCATCTGATTGATATGGGTAAAATATACGATTTTGTGGAGTATGTCCTGACAGGATGCTATATACTTCTTATTCTGCTTTTTGTAGGTTCTTTCTTATGTCTATGGTTTCCTTCAAAAGAAAAAGAAACAGTGATAAAGGAGGTTCCTGTGTATGAATATACAGAACTTACAGACTGGCAGATGATGCAGATGGCTATCATCAAGACAGAGAGCGGCTTTAATATTCAAGCAGAAGGAAAAAATAATGACAGAGGAATATTTCAGATAACTCCCATATATGTAAAGGAGGTCAACAGACTGCAGGATTCTGTGGTATTCACACATGAGGATGCCTATGATATGGATAAAAGTCTTAAGATGTTCAACATTGTGCAGACACATCATAATCCTGATAGTTCTTTTGACAAGGCATTGATGAACCATAATTCAAACGGAATGTTGTCAGGATACGGCAGGAAAGTGAAGGAGAATTATGATTTTATCAAGAATTACGAGAAAGTGAGGAAATCTGTCGTCAATTATTGATATTTTTAAGATATTTTACTTATTTTTACATACGGTTTTTACATTATGAACAAACATTGGACAAACGAAGAAAAGCTGCTCCTTACATCGTATATCATGCGTAAGGGAGTGAAAGACGGTATTGACGGTTTTGCTGAACAGTCTTCAAGGACCGGAACAGGCGCTTACAAGAAATACCGTGCTATGGTTCTTTCCGGTGAGTGGCTCGAACTGAGCGGAAGATTCATCGTGGAAGAGGATTCTGAAGAAAAAGGATTCTGGAAAAAACTGAAAAAGTTCTTTAAGAAATTCTTTAAGTAAGATTAGTTAATTTATTGTGAATCAATCCCTTGATTACTAAAAATAGTCAAGGGATTAAAAAACGACTGTTTTGACAAGAGAAGAACTAAAGAAAGAAGCGGTATCACTTATCGCAAATAATCATAGAGTCAACTTGTCTTGGGGCACTTCTGTAGGTAAAAGTGCTGCTGCTATTGATATGGTCAACTCAAAGATAACTAACTTCAATCAGGTGCATCCTGGCAAGAGGTTTAAACTGTTGGTCATAGTAGCGGAGATCGCCCATAAGAAGAATTGGATAGAACAGTTTGAGACTTGGAAACTCAAAGATTGTGATTATACCTTGGTATGTTATGCTTCTCTCAAGAAGTGTAAGAACATTGCCTGGGATTTCATTATCTATGATGAGGCACATCATCTCAAGAGTCCTAATAGATTGGAGACAATATGTCTTATCAGAGCGACAGATATTGTATTACTGTCTGCCACTCTTCCTGCAGAGACTCTTGCTTATATTGAAGCGGTCTATGGGAAGTTTGTAACAAGCAAGGTGAGTCTCAAGGATTCCATAGAAGCAGGTATTCTTCCTGAACCTAAGATTAAGTTGCTTAAAATGCATCTTGATAATGTTTCCTATATATGTACCATTACTGAGAAATGGGGTAAAGGCCTTACTAAACCAGTAGAACTTACCTGTACTTATAATCAGAGGTTTGTATATTTGAAACAGAAGAAGAAGATACCTGACGGCATTCTTCATATCAAGTGTACTCAACAGCAGAAATATGATTCTCTCTGTGAGAAATTCGAGTATTGGAAAGAGAGATATATGAATAATCATGAGGCTTTTGCAAAGAATCTTTGGATGCTTGCAGGAGCAGAGAGAAAGAGATTCTTGGGAAGTCTTAAAACTAAGGCTCTTTGCACTCTTATTCCTACACTTGAAGGGAAAAGATATATATGTTTCTGCTCAGATATAGACCAGGCGAACATCTTGGGAAGAAAGAATGCAGTGCACTCAAAGATGCGTAATGCCCAGCAGGTTATTGCTGAATTCAATGCAGGTAGAAGAGACAAACTTTTCGCTGTAAATATGCTTCAGGAAGGTATGAATCTTAAAGGTATTGAAATAGGAGTCATTACTCAGTTGGATGCATGTGACAGGGGATATGTCCAGAAGTTCGGGCGTATTCTGAGGTCTTCAGAGCCGATAGTCTACATACTATATTATGAGGATACAAGAGATGTGGCGTTCCTTGAAAATGTCCTTAATGGAATAGATAAAAAGTATATTGAATATGAGGATTACGATTGACAGAAGTATTATTGATAAGTACGGGCTTACTCCCGCCGAGGCTCTTTATATGTTGTTTTTGAATCAGCTGGATGAAAGAACGCAGGAAGAGGATGTGGTGGCGACCCTCACAAGAAAGATGTGTATGGGTACTTTTGGAAGTAAAAAGTTTCTTACAGTGACAGGTGCGGATATGTTGAGTAAATTGATACTTGACACACAGGTTCTTGACGCGAAGACACTTCCTGATGAAAAACTTTTGGACATAGCGGTGGCTATGCAGCAGGTATATCCTGCAGGAATGAAACCTGAAAGGACTCCTTATGGACTCAAACCAAGCAACACCGCTTGGAGAGGAAATAAACGGGACCTTGTGGACAGGTTGAAAAAGTTTTTCATAAAATATGGCGGCGACTATACAAAGGAACAACTTGTGAATGCCACAAAGAAGTATGTGGAATCTTTCAAGGAAGACACAAGGTTCATGAGAACATTGCCATATTTTATCATGAAGAGTGAAAGAAAAACTGATTCTGAAGGTATAACACATATAGAGGATGTGTCCAATCTTGCAAGTATTCTTGAGAGTGGAGAAGATAATGTTGTGAAAGATTCAGAGGAGAACTGGCTTGAGGAGGTTTTGTGATGGGGCTTATAAATAGGGTCATAGAGACCATACAAACAAGAAGGGATAATTTGTTGAAAGGGAACATCAACTGTATTCCTTTTCCTTTTACAAGATTCAGAAGTCAGATTCCTGGAATAGAACAGGGTAGGTATACATTGATTACAGGTGCGACCAAATCTAGCAAGACACAGTTAGCTACTTATATATATGTGTTTTATCCTATTTTATATTCTTATAGACATCCTCAGCTTGCGAAAGTAAAGGTGTTGTATTATCCTCAAGAGGAGACTCCTGAACAGATAACTCTAAAATTTATGAGTTATCTCTTGTATTATCTATCTAAAGGAAAATACAGGGTATCTCCAACAGATTTGAGTTCCACAAACAACGATAAACCTTTGTCTGAGGAAGTCGTAAGTATATTGCAGTCTGAGACTTTCCAGAAAGTGTTTAAACATTTTGAAGAGAATATAATCTTCTCCACAGCCTCAAATCCCACGGGAGTTTGGAAGGAATGTAAAAAATATGCTGAAGAACACGGGAAGGTTCATACAAAAGAGGCGAAATATACTGATGAGTTCGGCGTTATAAAAGTGACACAGGGAGCGTTTGATTACTATGAACCTGATGACCCTAAAGAATATAGAATAATATTCTTTGACCATGCGTCTCTTGTATCTACTGAAGGAAATAAAACCCTCCGGGAAACTATGGCTAAACTCTCAGAATATTTTGTGATTCTTAGAAATAGATACAGATTTACACCTGTATTGGTTCAACAGCAGGCGATGTTTGAGAATCTTGATGCTTACAAGATGAATATGCTTAAACCTACTATTGCGAATCTCGCCGATAATAAGGCACTTTCACGTGATGTTGATATATGTATAAGCACATTCAGTCCTTATAAATACAACCTCAACACTTGGGATTGGGGTGGTGAATCTTACGACATTACTAAACTGAAAGACAATATCAGATTTATGGAATGTCTATTGAATAGACACGGGCAGTCAAATGGGGTGTTGCCTCTATATTTTGATGGAGCCTGTAATGTTTTCTCACAGATGCCAAAACCCAGTGATACTGCAGGAATGGACTCTGTGTATAAACAGATTGAAGCTATCAGGAATCAGAAAACTGAAAAGGTTTTCTTTACCTGTATATGCAGAAAAGATTGTATCAATACATTATTAAACAATTAAATATGGCAAATGTAGTTATGCTGCTTGGTAAGACTGGAACGGGTAAGTCTACCAGTATTAAAACACTTAACCCGAAAGAAACTATTGTTCTTAATGTGCTTAGAAAAAGACTCCCGTTTAAGGGCAGTAATTCTATGTATAGTAAGGAAAATAAAAATATGTTTGAATTAACTGACTATCTTCAAACTATTAAATTCTTGCAGGGGATTTCTGATAAAATGACTAATGTGAAGAACATCATTATTGATGATTTCGTGTATACTATGAGAAAGGAATATTTCTCTAGAGCGAAAGAAACAGGGTACGGCAAATATACAGAGTTAGCCCAGCATTTTCAACAGATTATATCTACTTGTGAGCAGTTGAGGGATGATATAAATGTATTTCTTATTCTTCACGCTGAAGAGGTACAGAGTGATAAAATCACTACTGGTTATAAAGTAAGTACTATCGGAAACCTGATTGATAATCAATATAACCCTATGGAAGTAGTTCCTATGGTACTTTTCTCAGCAGTAAAGTTTGATGATAAGGGTAATGCATCTTATGGATTCTATACTCATAGATGTATGCAGGGCACTATTGAGATTCCTGCTAAATCCCCAGATGGAATGTTTGAAGAAGATTTCATTCCTAATGACCTGGGATATGTTACAACTAAAATGAATGAATATTATAACGGATAATAAAATTATGAGACCATTAACCATTGCACAGAAAAACGCTATTGTAAGTAAGATTACAGACAAAATTAATGAAGCTGAAAAGCAGAGATTCGAGACTTTCAAGAAGAACTATAAGTTCACTAAGAGTGATAAGGAGTGTTTAGCTCTTGCGGCACAGTTTAACTCTGCCGTCAAAACTATCAATGAACTTAATAAAACTCTTGCTGATAAGTGGCGGTTGGATAGATATGTTCATGTTTCCGATTTTAGTGCAGGATATGTAGAAGAGAAGCTTATTAAAGTTGCTTATAGCGCGTTGGAAGCACCTAAATATCCTAATCCTATAGATGTGGCAACAGATCTTGAGATTCTGTCTATAGACCCGGCATTTGATGCTCAGGCTTTCATTGACAAATACACTCAGTTTTAATATTAACAATTCAAAAAATTACAATACTTTAAATTACAATTTATTATGAAGAAGTTTACAAAATGGGAAATCGGTGTTATCAAGACTACAGCGAAGAATGTCAACCGTTTCTATGACAAGCAGCACAAACTCAGTGAGAAAATCCAAGAACTTGAAAAGGAATTTAGGAGTGTCGACTGCATGATAGATTCTTTCGAGAAACCTATCAGGGAACTTACTGACGGATATACAACAGCGGACCTTCTTGACAAGGTTGTTAGGGAGAATGGCTCTATCACCTATGTCCTCAAATATCCTGAGACTGTGGTTCCTGTAGAAGAGACCCCTCAGGAAGTTCTTGCTGATACTCCTGTAGCTCCTCAGTCACAGCCTGTCGAGGAGGTGGAAGACCTTCCTGATGACAGCGTGTCAGAAGAAAATACAGAGATTGATGTTCAGGATGTGAAGGAAACTGTTGATAATGAAGAGTCCTTCTTTCCTTCTGAAGAAGCCTCGGAAATAGATTTTTAATTTTAGTATTTGAATAGAGAAAAATTATTTTAACTTTGCAGCATTATGGCATTTTCAAATGGTAAAAAGACCACCGAGGGTGGCGAGTTTAAGAAGTATATTGGTGTTATGTCCGCTCATGTTCTGGCTGTTAACCCAGACAAGACAGAGCTTTCCAAACTTTATGATAGGGATTTCGAGAATGACCCTGAGTATACAGGACAGAGAGAGATCAACGGAAAGAATACAGATTTTGTGAGAATCGATTTCATTCTAAAGAATGACGAGGCTCTCAATAATATTAACCTTACCACAAAAATCACTTTCTTCCTGCGTAATGAATATAGATTCAACAGTCCTGACGCTGAGGTGAGAAAAGTACAGGTGATTGACAAGTATGGTCGTACGGCATGGGTGACTAAGGAGGAGTGCAAGGCACATGCGGTTCCTCAGTATAAGTCCGGTCCTGCCAATATTGACGCTGGTTACAGGCCTGCATATGTAGGTGAAGAGGAACTTACCGAGTTTATCAAGAACTATCTCAACATTCCTAATGTACAGAAGTATAACAAGAGTACAGGAATCTGGAGTATGGTAAGTAATCCTGAAGACAGCGAGGCGAGGCTTGATAATATTGAAAAGTATTTCAAGGGAGATTTTACTGAACTGAGGAATATTATCGCATTGCAGCCGGAGAATAAAATCAAGGTTCTTGTAGGTGTGAGGACTTCCGATGAAGGTAAACAGTATCAGGAAGTATATACCAGAATGACCCTCCGTAACGGTGTGAGGGATTATACCCGTCTTGCCAAGGATATTGAGGAGAGAAAGGCTACCGGCGGATTCCAGAACACCGAGTTTATGTGTGTTGACCTTATGGAGTATAATCCTACCCCTACAAATTTCAATGCTTCGAGTCCTTCGGGAACCTCAGGGTCTGAAGATGTAGGTGACATGCCTTGGGATGACTAATCTATGGTAAGTTCTGGTAAACCGTCTGCTTTGCTTGGAGATATTCTTAAACTTACCTCCGAGATAAAAATGCTGCATTATTACACGGGAATATCCAAAGTTCCGTGTCTGATATGCTCGCCTTTAAGGAAAGACAAACATCCTTCTTTCAGTCTTTCCTCGCCTGACGGTTCCAAAATTTACTATAAAGACTTCTGCACGGGGGAATCGGGCAGTCTATATGGACTGCTCGCATCCCTGTGGGGAGTTTCTTATGAAGAAGCCTTGTTGAGAATATACAAGGACGTGAAGAAAATGAATGATGAAGGATGTGTGGCAAAACTTAATCCCGGATGCAGATTGAATATATCATCTACTAAAGATTTCAAACTTGAAGTAAGGGTAAGAGAATGGCGTGATTATGATCTTGAATTCTGGGGTTCTTTCGGCATATCAAAAGAATGGCTTGAATTTGCCGATGTGCATCCTATAATAAACATTTTCATCACAAGGGATGATGAAACATCTGTTTTTGGTGCAGAAAAATATGCATATGTATATGTAGAGAGAAAAGATAATAAAATCTCTCTTAAAACATATCAACCTTACAGCAAGACGATAAAATGGCTGTCAAGTATGGACAGGTCTGTCTGGAGCCTCTGGACAAAGATTCCGGAAAAAGGCAGGAATCTGTTCATCACTTCCTCTCTGAAAGACTGTTTGAATCTTTGGAGTAATCTCGGTATTCCTGCTATAAGTATGCAAGGAGAGGGATATATGCCCAAAGCACAGATAATAAAGGAGTTAAAATCAAGATTTGATAATATAGTGGTATTTTATGACAATGATTATACAAATCCTGATAATCCTGGAAGGAAGGACAGCCTTGCTCTTACTGAAGAATATGACCTAAAAAGAGTGGATATCCCTGCGGAATATCAGGCGAAAGATCCTTCAGACCTTTTCAAGAAATATGGAAAGAAAAGGTATATGGAGATAATGAAAGATATTTTATCAGACAAACTTATTTAACACAAATTTTCATAATATGAGAAAGTTTATTGACCCTAAGACCAAGGAAGTGTATAGCCTTGGCGACATCATCACTATCTGTGAGCAGGTAGAAACACACTATTCTATTTACCGTTCCACAATTACACAGGAATTGACTGAAAGTCTTGCGAAGCATCTTGTTGAAGAGGGCAAATTGCAGGTAGTCGAGGAGAAGGTATTTGATTATGATCTTAAGAAAATTCTTGTGCAAAGTCTTGAGAATCTTGGAGTTAAGGATGTATTCAGAACAATGTCTTGTGTGGGGGGAATGGCTCCGGGAGCAATGTTTTCCTTGCTTCTCAGACTTTGTGCCACCGAGACTGACAAGAAATACAAAGATTATATTCTTAATGCCGATACTCTATATTTCGTAAATAATCCTGATAGGGAAATCAAAATATGGACAAAGCCGGTAAAGAAGTCTGATCTTCTCAGAGTGGCGTTTTTCAGAGATAAGAAAGACGCGGAAATCGCTATAAAGAAGATTGAAAAGGTGTATGATGAGATGATCGAGGTACTTAAGAAGGTTGTCTCGGATGAACAAGAAGATTAAAAATGCTGAAAAGAGATTCTATAACAACATACAATTCAAGTCAGACCTTGAGGTAAGTTGTTTTAAGAAACTCGAACAGGCCGGGTTGAACCCTTCCTATGAAAGTGAGACAATCACTGTCTGGAAAGGGTTCAAACCCTCTTCTTCAAGAACATACGCACCTTCAAAAAAGCGTGGGGTTTACAATAAAGACCTTTCTTTCCAAGAAAGTAAAATAAGGGATATAACATATACTCCTGATTTTGTGGTGGTGAAGAATGGTTATAAGTTTTATTTTGACGCCAAAGGCTTTCCAAATGATGTGTATGCATATAAAAAGAAGTTGTTCATCTCTTGGATGGAAAACCAAAAGGATTATAAATATGTGTTCTTCGAGCCTCATTCCATTAAACAGATGACACAGGCTATAGATATAATAAACAGTTTAGACAATGCAGAAAAGCTTTAAAGAAATATCATGGCAGGTTGATGAACCTACCTACAGGGCAGACAGTGCCTACAGTTATTCCACTCTGTCAAGATTCAACAGAGAAGGATTTGAGAAACTTGACACTCTCTTTGAATCTGTCGCCACACCTTCACTGACTTTTGGAAGTATGGTGGATACTATGCTTACTGACGGGATGGAAGCATTTAATTTGAGATTTGAAGTATCCGAACTCCCAGAAATGTCAGAGAATCTTGTGCAGATAGCAAGAACTTTGTTTGACAGGTATCATGAGGATTATCATAACCTTTCGGATATTCCTGATATAATTCTCGCGGCTGTCGGTAAAGAATGTAATTATTATGCTGGAGATAAATATGCCGCTTATAGGACCAAACTTATCAAGGAGAATTGTGCAGGATATTATAATGTGTTGTTCCAGTCTCTTGGTAAAGAATTGGTTTCCCAAGCGGAATATGACAAAGCCTGTGCCTGTGTCGAAGCTCTCAGAACAAACCCTATGACTTCATGGTATTTTGAGTCTGATAGTCCTTTTGAAGAAACTGAAAGACTTTATCAGCTCAAATTCAAGGGAGAGTTTGAAGGTATTCAGGTTCGTTGTATGAGTGACCTGTTGGTTGTGGACCATAAGAATAAGATTGTTTATCCTTGCGATTTGAAGACATCCTCTCATAGAGAGTATGAGTTTCCTAAATCCTTCATTCAGTGGCGATATGTGATTCAAGCACAGCTTTATTGGTATATCATCAGGCAGAATATGGATAAAGACCCTATATTCAAGGATTATAAACTTGCTGATTATCGTTTCATTGTGGTGAACAACAAGGATAATTTCCTTCCTCTTGTATGGGAATTTGACCAGACACAGTCAATCGCTGATTTTACTTATGGAAAGAGAGGACAATATAGCATTCCTAACTGGAGAAAGATTGTCAAGGAGCTTGATTACTATCTTACAGAGAAGCCTCAATATCCTAAGTTTATCAAGAAGTTGAACAGTATAACGGAGTACCTCAACAATGAGTAAATATGTCATTAAGAGAGACGGCAGAAAAGAGGAGTTTGATGAGTACAAAATCCTCTCTGCCGTGCTTAAGGCATTCTCAGCCTGTGATAAAGACACCGATGTCGAGAATGTGGAGAAAATGCTGGAAGACAGTCTGGAATACTGCAAGACACAAGATGAGGATATGCATGTGGAGACCATTCAGGATATCGTGGAGAAAGCATTGATGAAATATGATTCTGACGTGGCCAAAGCATATATTCTATATAGGGAAAAGCATAAGGATCTAAGATATATCAAAGAAAGGATAGACTATATGGATTCTTATGCAGATTCCACAGAGAATGCCGCCACCACATCAGAAACTGACGCCAATGCCAATGTGCAGAAAAAGAATGTCGCCAATCTTGACGGTGAGGTATATAAGACATTGAACCGTCAGATACAAAGATACAGGATGAAGAAAAAACTTCAGGAAATGTTTCCTGATTGTGCTGACCAGTATGCGAAAGACCTTGAGGACCATATTATATATACTCATGACGAGGCAAGTTCTCCAGCCGTCAAGAATTACTGTGAAGCGGTATCCTTATATCCTTTGCTTGTGGAAGGAACAAAAGGTATGGATGGTCTTGCCACCACTCCTCCAAAGAATCTCAGCAGTTTCTGTGGACAGTTGGTGAACCTTCTTTTCCTGCTTTCTTCACAATGTAAAGGGGCTGTGGCTTTTGGAGAGTTCTTTAATTTCCTTGATTACTTCTGTGCTAAAGATTTCGGAGAGAAATATGATTTTGAAGCCGATACTTTAGCATCATTAAAGCCTGAAAGGACTGTCAGAGACACTATCCATCAGGCTTATCAGCAGATTGTATATGGCTGGAACCAACCTGCAGGAAACAGGTCCTATCAAAGTCCCTTTTCAAATATTTCTTATTATGATTCAAATTATTGGCATGCTCTTTTTGATGAATTTCAATTTCCTGACGGGTCAAAACCTGTGTGGAGAAGAGTGGATTGGTTACAGAGAGATTTCATGGATTGGTTCAATAAGGAAAGAACAAAGACTTTGTTGACATTTCCTGTAGAGACAATGGCTCTATTGTCTGATGGTCATGATATTTTGGATCAGGATTATAAGATGTTCACGGCAAGAATGTATGCTAAAGGTCATTCATTCTTCACATATATTTCTGATAATCCCAATGCTCTGGCTTCTTGCTGCAGGCTTTCCAACAAGATACAGGAGAATGTGTTTTCTTTTACCAACGGTCTTACAGGAGTACAAACAGGGAGTGCCAATGTCATAACTTTGAATCTTAACAGGATTGTGCAGAACTATAGGAAAATTTGTTATCCTGATTGGAAACCTTGTGTGGCTATAGGCGATTATACAATAGTATATAAGCATCTTAAAAAATACCTTATAAATATTCTCGACAGGGTATATAAGTATCATAAGGCATATAAAACTTTGCTTTATGAGACTGAAAGCAAGGGTATGCTTGATGCTTCCACGGCAGGATACATCAAGATGTCCAAGCTGTATAGCACCATAGGAATAAACGGATTTAATGAGGCCGCTGAGTTCTTGGGAATCAAGTGCAGTTATAACGAGGAATATAAGAGGTTCTGTAATATGATTACCACGACTATCTCGGAAAGCAACGCTGCGAATTCCACAAAAGAGTTTATGTTCAATACGGAACTTGTTCCTGCGGAAAGTTTAAGTTCAAAGAACTATAAGTGGGATAAGAAAGACGGATACTGGATACCTTCTGACAGGAATCTGTATAATTCATATTTCTATCTGGCGAGTGATCCTGATACTTCGGTGCTTGACAGGTTCAGACTGCATGGAGCGGAGTTCACTAAGAATCTTGATGGAGGAGTAGGGCTGCATTGTAATCTTGAAGAGCATTTGAGTTATCAGCAATATATGGACCTTATCACATTTGCGGTGAAGCAGGGAACAAGTTATTTCACTTTCAATATTCCTAACAGTGAATGCGTGAACAAGGATTGCGGTTTCATAGTGAAGGCTCCTCTTGACACCTGTCCACATTGCGGTTCAAGAATGAGACAATGGACAAGAGTCATAGGTTTCCTGAGGCCGGTTGAAAACTTTGATAAAGAGAGGTATAAGGAAGCCCAGACAAGAGTATATAGTAAAAAAGACGAGGTATGACAGATTTTAGTGACATCTATGAAAATACCAAACAAGCTGTAATTAACAGACTTTACGAAGAGTTGATGCTCAAACATAACGGTGTTCTGATGTGTGAAGGGGATTTTTCTATAAAAAATTATAATGACTCTTCGGATAGTGACTGGCTTGTGGATGTAGTGTTGAAAAACCTCACATGTCTTGACGACGGGCAGGTGATGGTATGTTATAATGAAGATGGAGACTCTTTTTCAGACCCTATAGAATTGTTTTCTCTTGATGAGATCGACGGTATTCTTTCAGTGATCAAAAACAGATTATGAAATACATAGATACAAAAATTGTTTTCAGGGAGGTCCCGAATGAGACCTCCCTTGCCATTAATATATCAGGATGTAAGATACATTGTGAAGAATGTCACAGTCCGTGGTTATGGAAGGATGAGGGAAAAATTCTTGACAGAAACTCTCTTGAAAGATTGATAGATAATAATCAAGGTATCACCTGTGTATGTTTTATGGGGGGAGAACAAAACGATGTGGAGGAACTTGCGGATTTTGTGAAATCCAGATACCCGGAGTTAAAAACAGCATGGTATACAGGGCTGGAAATTATTGAAGGTTCGGCATTTGAATCTTTTGACTATTTTAAAACAGGACCTTACAAGAAAGAATGTGGAGGTCTGGACAATCCTACAACCAATCAGAGATTTTATAAAGTCATAGACAAGGAGAATTTCAAGGTTGAGGATATAACAAATAAATTTTATGAAACTCAAAATAAAGATTAAATCTGATGGAACTTATACCTTTCCTTCCATAATTGGAAAGGGCGAATGGATTGATTTATATGCTGCGAAAGACACAGAGCTTATCGCACCTAAGTATAATAAGGGTAACAGCATTGTGGAGTTCAGTCTTAAACTTATTCCTCTTGGAGTAAGGATGAAACTACCTGATGGATTCGAGGCTGTGGTGGCCCCAAGAAGTTCTACTCCCAAGAATTTTGGAATGATGCAAAGCAATTCAATAGGAATTATAGATAACAGTTATTCCGGTAATGAGGATGAGTGGAAATTCGCAGCGTTACCTCTTAAGAATATCACCATAAAACAAGGAGATAAGATATGTCAGTTCAGAATACAGTTAAGTCAGAAAGCCACAGTATGGCAGAAACTTAAATGGTTGCTGTGTTCCGGAGTGAAGTTTGTCCCAGTGGATGATTTGGGTGAAAATAGTAGAGGTGGATTTGGAAGTACAGGAAAGAAAAGAAATGAGTAAGAAAATATCTATTAAAAAGACTGTAGAAACTGTCGGATTACCTATGATGTCTTTTCAAAACAATGGAAAGATGCTTAATTTTCTGGTGGACAGTGGAAGCAGTAATTCTCTTATAGATAAGAGTGTTCTTGAAGACTATGAATATGAAATTTTAGATAGCTCACTCACTGTCTATGGTATGGATGGTATAAAGAGTACTTGTAAAAAATGTAAAATGAATTTCACAAATTCTGAAAATAAGGAATTTGAGGAGACTTTTACCATACAGGACATGTCGGCGGCTTTTGGTTATCTTAAGAAAGAAGGCGACATCATGATACATGGTATTCTTGGAATATCGTTCTTTTCAAAATATAAATATATTATAGACTTCAAGAATTATCAGGTATATCAAACAAGAATGAAACAGGTCATTCTTATGAATCTTGATACTGGCAAGATAACAGTGACAGATTTGCCGAAAGATAATATGAGCAAGGCTGAAGTGGAAGAGTTTGTCATGAAATATCTGAAAGTCAACTCTCTTGATAATGTGGCATATATAGCTGGATTTATAGATAATTATAAACTATGATTTATCTAGTTACAAATTGTAATGAATTATTTAAAAATGATGAATATACTATAATATCTCCCGAGGAATCTCTTAAGATAATATCCTCTTGGAAAAGAATACAGTTTGACACTGAGACAGATGGTCGCGATGCAAGAGTGAACAGATTGCTTTGCATGCAATTCGGTAATAAAGCGGCAGATATTCAGATTGTGGTTGACTGTTCTTGCATAGATGTGACATTGTATAAGGAATTACTTGAGAGTAAACCACTTATTGGACATAATTTAAAGTTTGACTTAAGCTTCCTTTACAATTATAAAATCATTCCTCGCAAGATATATGATACTATGATTGTGGAACAACTTCTATATCTTGGTTATCCTTCAGGACAGATAAGTTATTCCTTGAAAGAAGTTGCCAGAAGGTATCTGAATATAGATATTGACAAGACAGTCAGAGGAGAAATTATTTGGAGAGGTCTGGATTCTTCTGTAGTGAAGTATGCGGCAGGAGATGTTACTTATCTTGAAGACATTATGATGTGTCAAAAAGAAGAATGCATCAAGAAAGATTGTGTCAAGGCCGCCAAGCTTGAATGTGATTTTGTTCCTGTTATAGCTTATCTTGAATGGTGTGGAATCAAGCTTGATGAAGATAAATGGAAGGAAAAGATGAAGAATGATAAGGAGAAACTTAATGCAGCGACTAAGGCCCTCAATGATTTTGTCATTTGTACTCCAAGTCTTTCAAAGTTTGTATTCATAGACCTTCAAGGAGATCTCTTTGAAGGGTATAATACAGAACCTCAAGTAAGGATAAACTGGTCATCTTCACAACAGGTTATTGAAGTGGCTAAGTTGTTAGGATTTGATACTACTGTTAAGGATAAAAAAACAGGTGAGGATAAAGATAGTGTTCTTGAAAAACATTTGGCTAATCAGAAAGGTATAAATGATGAGTTTCTTAAGTTGTATTTTGACTACAGAGAACACGATAAAGTTGTATCTTCTTTTGGCCAAGGTCATTTAAATGCTATTAATCCTAATACTGGTAGAATTCATACTGTATATAGAGCCATTGGAACTATATCAGGCAGAATGTCCTGTGGTTCAAACCAACCCAATACTGACTTGGCTAAATTGAAACAAATTTCACCAAAAACTTGCACTTATCCTAATATGCAGCAATTACCCCATGATGCTATAACAAGAAGTTGTTTTGTAGCAGAAAAAGGAAACTTGTTTTGCTCTTGTGACTATAGTGCTATGGAAGCAAGAATTGGGGCTGATGTGTATAATGAGCATAAGCTTCTCGATGAGTTTTTGTTTGGCTCTGGGGATACTCATGCTGCATATGCAAAAGCTGTGTTCTCTAAAGAACTTGAGGGTATAGAAACTAAAGATGTTAAGAAAAAAAGACCGGACCTTAGAAATAAAGTAAAGTCTGTTGAGTTTGCCGTTCAATTTGGTTCGGATGGTACTGCAGTGGCTCCTCAACTGAAAATTTCTGTAGAGGAAGCAAGACAGTTGGTAATTAATTTGCTTAACGGTATGACAGGGCTAAAAGCCTTTAAAGAGAAATGGTCTAAATTTGTCCTTACACATGGTTATATGCCTATCATGCCTCAAACAGGACATAAGGCTTATTGGCATGATTGGGAACATTGGAAAGAGGTTCAAAAAAGCTATACTAAGGAGTTTTGGGATAATTATAAAATGTATCATAAAGGTTCAGGAGATGATATTTGTAAGCAAGTCAAAGAACATTTCCAAGCAAAATCAAAATGGTGTGATAGAATGTCTCTTAATCTACCAACTCAAGGAGGAGGTAGTATATGTTTAAAAGAAGCAGCTATTGCTCTATATGATTGGGTGATAAGTCATGGTTATTGGGGTAAAATACTTTTCGTAAATTTCACTCATGATGAAATAAATACAGAATTTCCGGAAAAATTAAAAGATACTTATCCTCATATAGTGGCAGATATTATGGAAAAGGCTTGTGCAAAATACTATCACAAATTACCTATTCCAGCAGAAGCTTCTGTAGGAACATATTGGATTCATTAAAAAAATTATGAATAAAGTAATTATACTACAAGGCTTGCCGGGAAGTGGTAAGTCTACTTGGGCAAAACAATATTGTCTTGAGAATCCTGACACATTCATATTGAACAGGGATTCTCTCCGTGTGATGCTTAACAATGGTGAATGGTCTGCCAAGACTGAAGAATTTGTCAAGGCTATAGAATTGTCGGCTCTTGAGATTATTCTCAAGGGGACAGACAAGGCTACAGTTATAGTCGATGATACGAATTTACGTCTGAAGACTGTGAACAATCTTATGAAAGTCTGTAGAGAATATGATGCGGATGTATCTTTGAAGGATTTCTTTCATGTTTCTCTCAAAGAATGTATAGAAAGGGATTCAAAAAGAAAAAAACCTGTGGGAAGCACAGCGATAATCAGGATGAATGAAGATTTGAACACATTTAAACAATATGTAAAAAGCTTATGAAAGTGATTAAGTATGGAGCATCTTGGTGCAATCAATGCAATGTGATGTCTGAAACATTGAAAAGATCGGGAATTCCTTATGAGGAGATTGATGTTGACGAAAATGAAGAGATAGCTGAGAAGAAGAATATAAGAAGTATCCCTCTTCTTGAGATATGTGATGATTCCGGTAATATCCTTTTCTCTAAAACAGGTATAATTCCTATGGACGAACTTAAAGAACTTGTATGTAAATATGGAAAATGAGATTATGAAGAATGTGGACCATCCCAAACACTATAATCAGGGTTCATATGAATGTATCAATGTGATGCAGAGTATCTATGGTAATAACATGACAATGGATTTCTGTTTGCTGAATGCCTTTAAGTATTTATGGAGATGTACTTCAAAAGAAAATCTTAGACAGGATTTGGCTAAGGCAAAATGGTATATTGACAAGTGTCTTGAAATTTATAATCCAGATGAAGATGAAGATTAAAGTGCCTGTATGTGTCTCCGTGACATATCATAAAGAATTGGAACTTGAGCTTGATGAGGATTTCAATACTCCTGATTTATATGAGGCGAGTAGAGAAAAACTTTATAAGATGCATAAATTCATGGATGACAACCTCTTTCAGGAGGATGAATGGGAAGTTGTAATTGATAAATAATGGAAATAATTAAACCTTTTACGGAAATCCTTACACAGGGAAAAGGTATTGAAGGCATGTTCCGGCAGATAGAGCTTGCAGGAAGAGTCTCATATAAAAGCGAGGACAGAATCACAGAAACTTCCGCTGAAGAATTTGTAAACAAGATTAAGAAACTTAATCATGGAGCTGTTCTTGAGCATGGTACTGTATATCTTACATTTCCTCTGTATTATATGGCTGTTCCTAAATATATGGATAACAAATACAGTAAAGTTATCAGTGCAGGAGGACATTATTATGTGACTACCAATTACAGGGTGATACACGAAAATAACTGGTATGATGACCTTCAATATATGACAGAGCCTACAGAGTTTCACGAAAAAAGAGTTTCTGTAAGATTTGTCTGTGACAGAAGTGTATCCCACGAGCTGGTAAGACACAGGGTATTCTCCTTTATGCAGGAGTCCAGCCGTTATTGTAACTATTCCTCAGGTAAATTCGGTTGTCATGTGACATTTGTACAGCCTTCTGAGTTATCAGATGAAGATATGTCGGAAACTGCTGAAGGCCTTATGTTTCAAGTGATACTTGAGAATGCCGAGAAAGCCTATCTCACACTTATAAAGAATGGCTGGAAACCTCAACAGGCAAGAGCCGTACTGCCTAATGCCACAAAAACAGAGGTTATCATGACAGGTTTTATAAGTGATTGGGAACATTTCTTTAATTTAAGGTGTGCGGTATCAGCACATCCTGACATGAGAGCTTTGACAATGCCTCTCAGAGATTTATTTTATCGTTTAAATTTTTTACAATTAAAAGAATAATATGACATTAGCTCAAGCTATAAAGAAGATATTGATAACAGACCCTTTCTACGGATTTGTGTTAATGTCTTTGAATAGAAGATTTGACAATAAGACTGTGGACACGGCATGTGTCACAATCTCAGGAATCAATTATGAGCTTTTGGTGAACGAACAATATTGGAACAGCTCATGTGAAGAGAACCAGTTGGCCACTCTAAAACATGAGCTGCTTCATATATGTTTCTTCCACCTTGAGATGATGAGCGATTTTCCTGATAGAAAGTTGTTCAACATAGCCGCCGATATGGAAGTCAATTCATATATTAACAGAGTTCCAAATGATGATTTTGTGCGTGCGGAGAACTATAAATTCCCTGTAAAAATGGGTGTGAGATGGTATTATGAGCATCTACAACAGAAAGCCTCAAAAAACGGGGGAGGAGGTTCCTCTTCAGAAAACGGGTTGCCTGATGTTAAGAACCATTCTTCGTGGAAAGTAATGGAGGGTATGAGTGATTCAGAGAAACAACTCGTACATAATCAGGTTGATTATATTCTGAAGAATTCTGCAGAAAGTGTGTCTAAAAATCAAGGTGCTATTCCGGGAGAAATGGCTGTGTATATTGAGAACCTTCTCAAACTCAAGCCTCCTGTATTCAACTGGAAAAGTTATCTGAGAAGACTTGTGGGCATGGCTGAAAAATACTATTTGAAGATGACAAGGAAGAAGCCTTCAAGAAGATTTGACAGTGCCGCAGGAATTAGACATAAACATTTTCAGAATGTGATGGTGGCTGTGGATACTTCAGGATCTGTGTCCGAAATTGAACTTGCGGAGTTTTACTCCGAGATGAAAAATATCGCAAGGTCAGGTGCGGAGATAGATGTTGTGGAATGTGATGCGGGTATAAACACAATTTATCCGCTGTCTCGATGGAATGGTTCTGTACATGGTAGAGGAGGCACTTCCTTCAAGCCTGTGTTTGACCTGTTCAACAAGAGGAGTAAAAAAGAGTACTCCGCTTTGATTTATTTTACCGACGGATATTGTAGTATCGAAGGATTGAAATCCTCGAAACCAGTTATCTGGGTAATAACTTCGGGTGGTGCAAGACAAGACTATCCGGGAAAAGTATGTTATATTCAAAAAGAAAACAATGAGTAACAGTATTAACTTAAAAAGATTCAAAACAATCTGTAAATATCTTATACAAAACAATAGAAAACTCCAAGAAAATGGAGGTAAACCTACTGCTGTCTGCATAGAATCTGATGCAGGCTGTGGAAAGACTTCTGTAATAGAGCAGGTAGCAAAGGAAGAAGGAATGAACTTTGTCAAACTGACTCTTTCACAGCTTGAGGAGGTGGGAGATCTTGTTGGTTTTCCTGTTAAAGAATACGCTGTGGTCAAAGGTGAGGGAGAGCAGAAGAAAGGGAAGTGGGTGACTGAAGAATCCCTTGACCAATATATACAGGCAGGTTATAAAGTGACAGGTAAACCAAGAATGACTTATGCCACTCCATCATGGGTTCCTAAAGACTCTCAAAATGGGACTATTCTTCTTTTGGATGATTACTCTCGTGCTCAAAGTGTGTTTCTACAAGCTGTAATGGAATTGATAGATAGAGGAGAATATGTATCTTGGAAACTTCCAAAAAACACAACTATTTGTCTTACATCAAATCCCGACAATGGGGATTACAATGTTTCAGGTATGGACGATGCTCAGAAAACCCGTATGGTAAACTTCAATGTAGAATTTGACCTTGACGTGTGGGCTGAATGGGCAGAGTCGGTGGAATTAAGAAACGAAGCTATAAATTTCGCTCTTTTCTATCCTGAAATATTCGAGAAAAAGAATAATGTGAAAGTCGCCAATGCAAGAAGTTATGTGACATTCTGCAATGCTATATCAGGACTTGAAGATTGGAGTAAACCAAAGAATCTTGCAATGATTCTTGATATTGCAAAAGGATGTTTCCTGAATGATAAAGATAATATGATTGGATCATTCTTCACGACATTCATCTCGAATAAATTGGATAGGCTTATCCCTCCAAAAGAAATGCTTTTCGGTAAGTGGGACGATGTAAGCGCTAAAATCCGTGATTGTGTGTATGACAAAGGTAATTATAGACCTGAAGTGGCCTCCGTACTTGCCACAAGACTTCTTAATTACAGTTGTGCATATTTCGACAAAAAGGGTTCTGAGACAAAACCTGTGGAACAGAGGCTTATACAGATAATTGACAATCCTGAGACTTTGTTTACCGAGGATTTGATATTCCATGTCATCAAAGTACTTGTCACCAACTACAAAAGCAGGACAAATACTCTCATTATGAATCCTAAAATTCAAGCTAAATTATTAAGATAATATGTTTTACATAGAAGGTAAAAAAGAATTTCCTATATTATTCATTACAGTATCAGCTCGTTGGGACTCCAACCTCAATAAATATACTGGCTATTTTCCTTGTGTGTCTCCTTATAATCCTTGGACGAGTAGAATCGCTAATCAAGGTATTGTGGGAGGTATATATTTAGATTTCACAAGAAAACTTCACAAATTACAAGAAGAAGAAAAAATCACTACAGATAATGGTAATATCTATTTCTCCAAACAGAGTGAATATCCAAGATTCAAAATCAAAAATACCAAGTATACAAGAGTACTGTCTCCGGAAAATGCGGATTATTACGTTTATAATAACGATGGTGGTAATTTATATTCCAGCAATCCTGAGGTATATGTAATACAGACTGATTATTGTTATTTTGTGCTTACTGATGAAGTATTCACAAAATTAGGTACAAAGAATCTTAAAACCATAATTGAAGATAGTAATAATCATTACAATTATTTTGGTAGGAGATACCCACTGCCTATATCAGGAAAACTCTTGTATAAAGGAAAAATCATATTGAGTAACACTAAAACCTGTAGTTTCATCAAGGATGTGATGGAAGGTAAGGTGTCGAAACTTATCAGTGATAAAGCCTTTGACAGTTATGTGTGTAAACAACTTAATACTGTAAGTATCGAAGATCTTGAAACTGTTGTAGAGTTGTTGAACTCATATGATGAAAGTACAAGAGATTTAGGATGGAAAACACTGCAGGGATTCAATGTGTCAGAAATTCCTAATGTGTTCCGATGCTTGATATATTTATATAGTAATAAAATGTCCGGAAATATTTTAAAAAGTGCCGGTATGCAGGCCACTATAAACAGTTTGGACATTAATGAAAGATACATAAGAAATCGTTCATATATATATATTGAAAGTCTTGGAAGACTTATGGCTGACTGGAAATATAATGACAAAGAAAGAGGTCTCATAAGATTTGTACTGAAGAAAAGTATTGAAAAGAGTATTAGTGACAAACTTATCTCTATTCAAAGTACTTATAGTAATTTAGGTTTAAAAGTGGACTATGACATCTCTTTTAATGACTGCGAGGATAAAGAACAGTCGTCAGAAGAGACTTGTTAATACTGTGTTTTTGTTTTTAGGGGAGAGAAGGGAAAACCTTTTCTCCCCTTTTTTCTTTTTTAACAATATTATAAAGAGATTGTCATCAAGTTATATAGAGGATTAACTAAATTATTTTCTATCTATATGTAAATCAATATTATTTTTGTAACAATCCTGATTTTTTACTAATATTGTCGTTATAATTAATATTATTGATTTTTATGGCTTGTAATTTTATTACTCCTCAAATTGAGGAATTGGCTAAACACTTGAAGGTAACTCCTCAGGAAGCGTCTAATATAGTCAGCTTGTATCAAAGTCAGCCAGGATATTATTTCAAATTCCCTGATACTGATGAGGCTCAAGCAATCCTCGATAAGAGAAACACAGGAACCTCTTCTCAGAAAATGCCTGAGATATTTACTTTCAATGACGGTACTATGGTGTTCACACCATTTAAACCTAATACTCAGCAGGTAGAAGCACTTAACGTCATGAGTGACTTTATTAAGTCTGGGGAATCCTCAATGACTCTCAGTGGTTATGCTGGTACAGGTAAAACTTCTCTTATGGAGATGATTGCTCAGAAAGCTCGTATGATGGGTAAACCTGTAGTATTCTGTGCAAGCACCAATAAAGCTGCTGCAGTTCTTAAAGATAAAGTTTCAAAAGCAGGCTTTGATGCAGTAACTCTTAATAAAGTATTTGGTATTCGTGTTGAAGTAGATACAGAAGCTCAGGATTATGATGCTAAAAATCTGGTAGCTAAACTAAGAGAAAGTAGTGTACCTCCTGGTTCTATAGTAATCATTGACGAAGCATCGATGATTAATGAGTTTAATTACAATACTCTTCAGGATGTTGCTCGCATGGATAATCTAAAACTTATTTTTGTGGGAGACCCCGCCCAGTTGCCTCCTGTAAAAGAAAGCAAGATTTCTAAAGTGTTTAGAAATAATGAAGGTAAGACTATTACTTTGACTCAGGTTGAAAGAACTGGAGATAATGCTATTCTTAAAGAGGCTACTGCATTGAGAAATGGCATTTCTTTATCCGGAGTATCTTCTCTTAATGCTCAGGGGCAAGGAGTAGTATATCTTGAAAACTCAAATCGTGGGTCTATTGGAGAAACAATTAAGCGTTATATACAAGGTTTGCGCCAGAATTCTAATTACTTTAGAATCCTTGCTTATACCAATAGGGCTGTTGCTGCTTACAATAATTTAGTAAGAAACTTACTTAATTATAACACTTCTGTCCCTCAAGTTGGAGAACCTATGATGGGTTATACTAATTGGGGATATGAATGGAAAACAAAGTCTTATAAGTTCATTAATTCAGAAGCTTATAAAGTGACAGAAGTAGGAACCCCACAAATAAAAACAGTTTTTATTGACAAAAATCCTGTAAGTGTAGAGGTTGTTCCGATAACTTTGGAAGATTCTATGGGTAAAAATATTATAGTTGATTTTATTGATGTTAAAGTTAATACCCAGAACAAACAGGCGGTCACATTAATTGCTGAAGAAAAGAAGAGGCTTTTTGCTGCTGCAAAAATGGCTAAAAATGGTCGGGAGAAAGCAGCAATCTATGCAAAGATCCGTAGTCTTGAAGAATTCCTCTTTGTAAATGATGATATAAAAGATGATAGGGGATTTACACTGCAGAGTAAAGTAATTGACTTTGGGTATGCTATGACAACCCATAAATCTCAAGGTTCTACTTTTACTCATGTACTTCTTGATGATGCTGATATTGAAGATGGTACGGCCAGAGACACCACTCAGAATTCTGCTACTACTATTAATAGTAGACAGGCACTTGAATATGTAGGTGTATCAAGAGCTACAGATACTGTTACTGTTATCAGTAATCATGTGCAAGCAGGAAATACTTCTATTAATACTGATAATGCAGAAATTACAAAACAGTTAATTTCTCATTTAGTAGACTCAGGATTTAAAGTCTTGGGTAAAGCTGCTATGGAGCAGTATCTTAAGAATCATGACTATAGAGGTATTCAGCAGGCTATTGACCAGAAGGAAAT
>CAVAON010000001.1:27187-43471 GCA_963590215.1 Anaerovoracaceae bacterium
GGATACTATCAAGCAGAAGGCTATTGCTAATGGTACCTTTATGAAAGCTCCTAACGGCAAGCCTACTAATCTTAACGAAAGACAGTGGCTTCAAGTAAGAACTACTAACTTTAAGAATTGGTTTGGTGATTGGGAAAATAATCCTTCTGAAGCAAGTAAAGTAGTAGATGAAAACGGAGAGCCTTTGGTTGTATATCATGGAACAGAAAAAGAATTTAGTGTCTTTAATAAGTCTAAAGGAAACGATAATCCTTTGGACCCAGGATTTTTTGGTGTAGGCATTTATTTTACTAATAGCATGGACATGTCAACTGTATATGGTAAAATACAAATACCAGCTTTTCTCAATATAAAAAATCCAAAAATAATGTCTGCCGAAGACCCATCTATGATGGGTAAAGATATTGAAGAAAATGATGGAGTAATTGCTGAATATCCTGAAGATACAGGGGTTGATTGGAAAGAATATGTTGTTCCAGAGCCTAATCAAATTAAATCAGCAACAGATAATACCGGAGAATTTTCTACAACTGATGATGACATTAGAAAATTCACTACTCCTCAGGGAGAAGTCTATGGCTTTGTAGACAAAGAAGGTACTATTTATCTCGATGAAACTAAAATTTCTCCTGAGCATCCTATGCATGAATATACTCATGTGTGGGACAGAATAGTACAGCAGAAGAATCCTGAACTTTGGAAAAGAGGTGTTGATATAATGAAGCATACATCTCTTTGGAAAGAGATTTCAGAGTCTGAGAATTATGGTAAACAATGGAGAGCGATGGGTATTACAGGTGAAAGACTTGATAATCTTATTGCTTCAGAAGTTCATGCAAGATTTATAGGAGAAGCTGGTGCTGCATTACTTGATAATATTGCTAAGGAGAAAGGTCAGTCTGATATTATAGCAAAACTCAAACAGTGGATACTTGATTTCTGGAAGAACCTTAAAGCAACATTCAGTAACTGGTCACAGAGTGATTTGAATAAACTTACTCTCAAGGATTTTAATCGCATGACAGTAAGAGATTTTGTTGAAGGAACATTAAATAATACTCAGAATACTAAAGTTACTAATACTTCTTCTATAACAAAAATTATCTCAGGAGGACAAACAGGTGTTGATACTATTGGTCTTGAAGTGGCTAAAAAATTAGGTATAGAGACCGGGGGTACAATGACTCCTAATTTTGTAAGAGAGAAAGGTATAGATTCATATTCAAGAGAGTCTCTTGAGGCTTTTGGGTTAAAAGAAATATCAAAAGAACTCCAAGGTGGAAAAAGCGGTAAAGACTTTTACCTTCCAAGAACAGAACAGAATGTTATTAATTCTGATGGTACTGTATACTTCGCTGTTGATGCAAATTCTGCAGGTAAGATAGCCACAGAAAGGTTTGCAAAACAGCATAACAAACCTTTTATTCTTAATCCTACCGCCAGACAACTTAGAGAATGGATAGATGCTAATAACATTAAGACTCTTAATGTTGCTGGTAATAGAGGTAGTAAGATGCCTGCTAATAATAAAGTAGCACAGACTATCGAAAATGCACTTAGTTTTCAAAAGAATGATATAATAAATAGCAATACTCAGCAATTAGATATAAGTACTATATCAAATAATAGTGCCTCTTTTGGAGTTACTATAGATACAGAACTTAAAAGAAATTGGCAGTCTTGGCAACAATCTAATCCTAATGGTATAGTTGCTTACAGAGTAAACTATAATAAATATAATACTCCTGAAGAGGTTAATGCTGGAAGAATAGGAAATCCATTCAGTGAAGGAAGTTTTGGTGTAAACAAAGGTATTGATACTGTTCAAAAATTCTATGAATGGTTGGTAACAGGTAATAACTTTAATGAGCCTAAAGCTACAGAGGAATATAGGCAAGCTATCATAAACAAGTTATTAAGTATAGACAAACCTAATATACTGTATTATAAAGAACTTGGGCATCCTTCACATGCTACAGTGTTAGGTTATTTAATAGAACATAAAGAACTCTTGGGTGAAAGAAAGCAACAGGTAGAAAGTACTCCAGCAAGAGCATTGACAGAGATTCTTGATGAGTCAGAAGTACAGCAAAATGAAGCTTTTGATAAAATGGCTAAAGAAATACAGGATAGAACATACCCTGTAAGTCCTGCATTTGTTAAAAAAATCTTGGATGCTTGTAAGGCTTTTGGAGTAAAGGCTTTTGTTTCTAAAGAAAGAACAGAGAGTAGGGGAGTTTATCAAGAAGATACAAATGCTATATGGTTATATAAAGATGAAAATTATAGTACTTCTTTACATGAACTTGCTCATGCAGTAACTGCTTATCTCTTTAATGAGTATATTAATTTGCCCGAATCTTTAAAGGCAGAAGTAGATAAAATACAAGATATTTATGACTTTTTGAGAAATAAGTTTATTCAGGATAATTTTTATGAGAATGGAGAACTCAAAAAAGGTATAAATATAGATAAGGCTTTTGCCTTCCATACAGATAATGAGGATACTTATGGCTTAAAAAATGCAAAAGAACTTATCGCAGAGTTTGTAAGTAATACTCCATTTAGAAGATTTTTGGATAATGAGGGTTATGGTGCTGCATATAAGAAGGAGACAGGTAAAGACCTTAATAACGAGCTTACTTCTTTGATTGGAAGTATAATTGATAAAAGGGATGCTTCTATAAAGAGGGAGGCTCAAGCTCAGATGCAGAACTTAAAGAGTAACTTAAATACTCTTAACAACAATGAAAATACTGTAGTTCTTAATGTGACTACAAAAGCACCTTTCTTCTCTCAACTTGACGACATTGCCACCAATGGGGTTGGAGAATTAACTCTTTCTCAGGAATCTTTGAAATCCATAGCATCTGCTCCTAAAGCGAAAGGATTTTTCTTGACTCATTCTGCAGCTAAAGGAACTCTTATTAAAATGAATTTTGGAGAAGATGGTACCGGAGTATTTATGCTTACCGCTCCTGCACAAATATCAGGAGAAAATATCACTTTACCATTAGCATTTATTGGCGAGGATTATTTGAGGACCCATCTCCTTAATGTTACTGTGAATGACAAGAATGTCGCAACAATGTCTGCACAGCAAGTTAAAGAATTTGAAGAACAGGGTTACGCAGGATTTAACAATGTACAAGAACAGGATAATCCAGAAAACTTCAATAATGAAAAACAGAGTGAAGAGGTCATTAGTTCTGAAAAGACTATTCTTTCCAATGAAGAATTAAAATACTGGAATGAACAGGGTGTAGGACCAATGCCAAGAATCCTTGTAGGTTCTGAGCGTACAGACCCGGCATTCCATGTGCAAGAAATTCTTGATGTACTCAACGGTAAGACAACAGTAAATGAGTGGGGAGTAGTTGATGGCAAGAAGCAGGTTACAGGACAGTTGTCAGGTAAAGACTTTGCTGGTTTGTACTTGATAACTAAGCATGATGGCTTGCCAATGCTGGAACTTCTGCAGACAAAGATTCCTAAGCTCATTCACTTCAGTATTACAAGTCTTGGTGGTACTCAGTATGAACCAGGAGTAATGAAATATAATGACCTTCTTGACAAGATTCAGGATTATATAGCACAGGGTCTTGACCCTGATAGTGTAACTATAAGAATAGACCCTATTGTTCCTGGAGTAACTAAGTTTGAAGATATAGAAACCATAGTTAGAAGAGCTTCTGAAATGGGTATCAAGAGAATCAGATTCTCTGTGATGGATGCTTATCAAAACACTAAGGTTGCTATGTCAAAGTTAGGATATGACTTTGATAAATACTATGGTAATAATTTCTTTGCCAAGAAGGAGTATATTGATGAGATCGCAGACTTTATGCTTGCAACAGCTAAGAAATACAATGTTACTTTAGGTACTTGTGCTGAAAGTCTTGTCAGGGCAGGTATCAGTAAGGAAGGTTGTCTTTCGGTTGGTGCAGTAAATAATATGTTGGGTACTTCTATCGAAGATAAGGGTACTGAAAATAATACTCAAAGAAAACTTTGCTCTTGTTATGGTGGTAAGATAGATGCTCTTCAGTATAATAATAAATGCGCTTCACATTGTATTTATTGCTATGCTAAGCATGAGAATGATAAGGTGCTTGAGTATTACAATGAAGATGGTACTCTTAAAAACAATGTATTCACCCAGACTAGAAAAGTCGAAACTCCTCAGGTAGATATTCCTGCAGAAACTCAAAGCACTCAGCCTGTCTCTACCCCTACTCAAACCTCAACACAAGAGAAGAAAGACTTTACTCCAGAGTATCAGTTGGATAGGTCTAAGATTGAAGCAGATTCAAGATATGATAAGTTAAGGTCTGAGATGTCCTCTGTAACCATAGAAAGGAGGGCTGAACATATGGCTAAGGAATTCTCTAATCTTGTACTTCCATTGCTTCAAGAAAAAATTGATGCAAAGGAAACAGAACTTAGTGACCTTAAACAAGGTAATAGATTCTCTAAAAGAAAAGAAATAATCGCTCTTGAAGATGAATTATATAGGCTTAAAAAGCTTTATAGTAGAGGGGATAGAGTCGGTGCTATTCAAGAAATAGGAGTGCAGGAAATTTTTGATAAGGTTAAAGCGGACCTTCAGGAGATTGCTGAAATGTCAACTGAAGATTTTGTTGATGCAACAGACCTTGATGCTTCAAAGCAAGAAGATTTTAAGAAGTATGTTGATAATTTCCAGGCATTGCAGAACTATGCTTTGTATTATATTAATCAAAGAGAAGGTAGTAAGATTGAAGAAATCGATGAATCAGAAGAAAGTGAGGAAGAGAATGGCGGTGTAGCAAATGGTACTGAAGGTTGGTCTTATAAAGTAAGATTTGTTAATCCTTATACTACTGCATCTGCTATTACTAAAGGCATTCTCAACAACATCCCTATGTTTGATAAGAATGGTGAAGTAGTTACTGATGATTTAGGTTATGTAAGAACCCTCACAGGAACATATGCTCATACTGCCCTTCTTCATGAGCTTTATAAGATAAAGAGTCCTGATGATTTTGTAAGGTACGACGAACAGGGAGTGCCTTCTTTCCCTGCTCTTGAAGATATGGTTAGTAAGTATCCTTGGGTACAGTGTGTTATTAATGACCTTAAAGCTAACCCTGAAGCGATTAGTATTTTCTATACTGATATGAGACAAGATTTTATATCTTATTGGACAGTTAAAACAGACAGTAAAACTGGTAAACTTTCAACTATCCCTATCAATAAGGCCTCAGCAAGAGAATCAGTTATTCCTGTTGTAGAAAGAAACTATGAGTATAGTGAGCTTCAGTCAGAAGATAGTATTTTTGGTAAAGACCAGAAAGTTATTTTTGAAAATGTTACTAAGGCTAAGGAACTTTATAAGGTTTCTAAAAGAAATCTTAAAAGCTATACTCAAGAAGATTATAATGCTTTGATTCAGAATACCGCAGAACTCCTTAGAAGAATAGGATTTACTGTAGAAGATTCTGATATAGCTGCTGTTTTGGGTAGTAAGGACGGAAGAAATCAAATATCTAACTTACTTACTTTAGTAAGTGGTTTACTTGATTCTGTACAAAATTATTCTAAGGCTAATCTTATTGAAGATTTTAAAGGTGAATTCTACAATCCTATTGCTGATATATTTAGTATAGTAAGTGAAGATTTCACTATGGATTCTTTTAGGGATGATGGTAAAACAAGGTATTCTTATTCCGCTCCTAATTTCCTTAATACTCTTGTAAAGAATCTTAAAGAGATGGATAATAATGTCAGAAAGGCCTTTATGGATAGACATTTTAAGCAGTATAAATGGTTCTATGATGAAGCAACTGGCGGTTGGAAATCTGCATGGCTTAGAGCCTTGTATGAGGATGATAATATTGAAGATAGAAGTGCTCTTGAAGTAATGAACCTTACAAACATTGAAGGGCATTATTATAGAAATTGGACTTCTACAGATATGACCAAGGCATTTATTACTGCATATTTCGCTTCCCCAGGAACTGATTATGCTTGGTATAATGTTCCTATTTTTGCTGATTCTCCTGTGGCAAATCTTATTAAAATGAGAAGGGTTACAGGTGATATAGAAGATATGAAAAGAAAGCTTCTTAAAGGATTTGAGCAGGTTATAAGGCAGGAACTTTGGAGAATGAAACTTGTTAAAGCAAGAGAAGATGCTAAGGTTTCTCCTATTGTAAACTTTGACAGTGCCAGCACTCAAAAGACTTTTTATTTCTTCCCTGAATTGAATACTTATACTTATGATTCCGGAGAATTCAAAGGTATGACTTTCTTGGAGGCATATAATCAAATTGCAAGTGAAGATAAGAATAGTAACCCTACAAAATTCAAGACAAGGGTCTCCTCTCTTATTCAGAATGCTGTTAAAACAATTATGGACAAGCATTGTGAAAGTTTTATCAAAGAAAACATTCAAAGACAAGGCTTAGAAGAGATACTTGAAAAGAGTATTGTGGAAGATTCTATTAAGGATAAAGCGGGAAGAAGTGAGAGGCTTCAGCAGAAACTCACAGAGTATTATTGGAATAATGCTTATGCTCAGACTCAAATTATTGAGATGACTACTATTGATATGGCATTCTATAAGAATGATGGTGGCATTGATTTCCAGAAAAGATTTAAGGAGATTTATGCTGCCGGAAGTAAATTAAATACCGCACTTCCTTGGGCACAGGGAGGCAGAAAGTTTGAAAGAACTATTTATATTGCAGATAGTTTCAGAGTTTCACCTTCTTTTAAAGACATTAAAGATGTTCTTGAAAAGGCTGCTGAAGAAGGTAAATTTGGTAAGGATGCTAATATAGCAAAGGCTCAAGTAGATGATATTCTTAGAAGCATGTCTAAAATTAATACTACTGACGGACAAGCATATAGAAGTCTTAGTTCTTTTAAGTCTGTTACTAAGATGATGGGTAAGTGGTCTGCAGAAATGGAAAAAGCATTCAATAACTTTGAGAATGAAACTTGGGATATGAGTGATTTTTATGTAGTGTGGAACACTCTTAAACCTTATGTATTCACTATCGATGATGTTCCTACAGGAGTTGATGAAACCAAATTTGGTAAGACAATGCCTGTTCCTCATCAGAACAAGAACTCAGAGTTTTTGCTTCTTGCTATGTATGGAATGCTTTCTAGGGTCGCAGGACAATCTTCTGTAATGAGGGGTCTTAATAGGTTTATGGAAGAGAATGATATTGATGTCGCTCAATTTGAATCTGCCGCAAAGGTAGGTGGTCAGGGTATTATCAATCTTAATTACTCCAGAGTTAAACTTAATAACGCTCTTTATAATAAAGACGGTTCTCATACAGCATTGGGAGAAGAGGTTCTTGGTGGTAAATACAAAGGTAAGAATGATTATGAAAAATTCATAAATGCCCTTACTACTCAACTCAACATGGGTAAATTAACTCAGAAAAAATTTAATGAGGCTATTGAAAATCTTAAACCCGATGAAGGAGAGGTTATGGACATTCTCAGACAGGCCTGTCTTACTAAAGATTATATAAATCCTGCATCAAAAACTGAGTTATTCCATGATCCTGAGGTTAATAAAGAATATAATCCTGAAGTAGTACATAGACATTCTTATGATGATTATATGATTGCTCAGCCTACTCCAGAACATCTTTTTGATGCGGAGGTAGTATATGGTTCTCAGATAAGAACTCTTATTACTGCTGACTTGCCTGTTGATTTTAAAGTAACTATTAATGGTAAGGATTACGATAAGAAGAGTGTTCAGACATTATACAAATCGTTAATAGTTGAGAATCTTCTCGAGGACTTTGAAAAGGTCAAGAAGAGATTTAATTCTATTGAGGATTTTCAAAAGGCTCTTGAGAATCAGATTAAGGATAACCCTAAATATGGTCGTGAGGTTCTTGATGCTATTCAGTTAGTACCTGATGGCCAAGGTGGAAAGAAGTTTAATATTCCTCTTAACAATCCTTCTACTACTGTAAAAATACAAGAGGTTATTAATGCCATGTTCAAGAATGGCATAACCAAGCAGCATATTAAAGGTGGTGCTTGTATCCTTGTATCTAACTTTGGTTATACAGACCAGTTGCATATTGTTTATAACAAGGAAAATGATAAGGCAAGTGGTATTAAGTATGCTGAATGCTATATGCCAGCATGGAGTAAGAAATACTTTCAGGATTTCATGGATAGTGAAGGAAATATTGATATGGATAGAATTCCTACCTCTTTAGGAGAAATGATTGCATATCGTATTCCTACAGAGCATAAGTATTCAATGATGGCCTTAAGAGTTAAGGGTTTCCTTCCTATTCAGAATGGTTCTTGTATAATGCTTCCTATGGAAACTGTCGCATTCTCTGGTGAAGATTTTGATGTGGATAAGAGGTTTATAATGATTCCTGAATTTAAAGGTCCGACATTCAAAGGAAAGAATAAAACTCAGTTCATTGATGACTTTATAGAATACAATAAGAAGCATGGTGTAACTATCAGTAAAGATGATGCTAGGAGTCTTGCCGATATGGTTGAGAATAATATGGATGTGTCTGATGATACTATTGAGGCTGATGCTTATGATTTCTATATGAAGAATAGAGATAAGTATGGTTACAATACTATTAGAAAGGTAGAATATGATGATACAAAGACTCCTGCTGAAAATACAAGAGCACAGAGAAATAATATGCTTATTGATATAATGAAGGGTATTCTTACAAGTCCTTATACTGCAGAACAGGTTAATCATGTAGGCAACTATAATGATGTAAAGAAGGCTGCAAGAATTGCTCAACTTACTTCTAATAAATTGTTGCTCCAAGAATATGCTCAGGAACATAATATTGATTTTACGGACAAAAAAGCTCTTGGTAATGTTCTTCTAAAAGATACTCTTGATTCTTTGGATGATTTCATTAAGGTTCACAGGCAGGCATTCAATCCACTTGACCCGAGAACCTTTATGTACTTCCATAAACAGAATATGGCAGGTGATGCTCTTATTGGTATGTATGCCAATAATTCTGTAGCACATGCCAAGTATCAGGAGTTTGGTATTGGTATTCATAGCTCTTTCCAGTTTACTATTAATAATAATAGAATGACTACTATCAGTCCTCAGAGAACTGCCGATGGTAATCTTATATCATTCAATAATGCTGAATTCCTTGCTGCTGCTCCAGATAATGCCAAGGATCCTGTACTTGCTGACTTGTTGCAGAATCCTGCCACAGCAAGTTATACTGCCGCTATGCTTAGAATGGGTATGAATATTCAAGATATCGGGTTACTTTTCATTCAGCCGGCAGTAAGAACAACTTATGAAGCGGATGGAGATTTGTCAAGACTTGCAAATTTGTATAAAGGTTATTTGAAATTAATAAAGAAATATGATGGTTCCTTTAAAGTATCTCAGAACCCTTTTATTACTTCTCAAGAATTGATGGACAATGTTCTTAATGCTGAAAATATAAACATTGATTTAAAGAATGAAGCGGCAGTAAGAAAAGCCATTCCTTATATAAAGGCTATGATGCCCGCATTAAGAGTAATGTTGAATATTGGTGCAGTTGCTGAAGATTTAAATACTCTTACTCAAATGTCAAGAGCCGATTCTCCTAATGGTGCTATTGCTCCTACAGCAGCACAGGCTTTGAATCAGATAAGAAAGGTTGATTTGTTTACCCTTAGAGCTAAAAAAGGACAGTCAGCATTAATTAATGTAGAAAAGGTTCTTAAGAATGGAAGTGTAAATACTAATATGAGTACCGAACAATTAAGAAATGTTCTTAATGAAAGTGGAGATGTTTCCATGCTTCAGGCTTTTCATTCACTTGGTATTGAGTTAGCCCTTCCTCTTATGTCAAGATACTTCTCTCAAACAGGTGAAGTAACTAAGAGAATCTTTAATCAAATTTCTGACCAGACATCACGAGGAATGATGAGTAATAATAAGACATTAAGAACTTCTTATACTGTAGATCAGTTGCTTAAGGATATTACCACATTTGCTTTATCAGGTACTAAATTTTTTGGTAATGATGGTACTAATACTTATGAACAAAAAAGAGATTATTATGTATATGAGTTCCCTCAGAAATTTATAAAGACTCTCGAGCAGAATCCTGACCTTAATGATATAGATATTCTTAAGAAACTTGTAGTTAAGAGGGGTAAGATTCAGCTTGAAAATCTTGGTAAAATGTCAATGCATACTAAGAATAGACTTATGTCTGAGATGGACTCACTTCTTACACATAAAAATCCGATTGCTCAGGAGCTTATTGAGGATTTGATTAAGTACAGTTATTATACTGAGCAGTTGAACTTTGGCCCTCTTAGTTTTGGTACTTTCATTTCTCCAAGAGTTCTTAATGCATTCCCGGAGATTGAGGAAGCCCTGAGAAACATTGATAGAACAATGTCAAATCCTAGAAATGTTGAAAGATTCATTTCACAGTTATATGCACAATACGGAGAAAGCCTGCTTCGTTCTTATGACGAACGCCAGATTGAATCAAAAAAGGGTGATTTTATAACTCTTGACATGACAAATGTTTCCAATCAGCATTCAGTACTTAATCCTAATGTAACTGCTGATATTGCAAGAGAATATATAATTATTAAAGAAGAGTCAGAATTCTCTGATGCTTTTGAAGATAGTGTAGTAGTTTCTTTGTATAAGTTATATAGTATTTCTGCGGATGGTACTCAGGCAACTTATCAGAAAGTGCCAATGCTCTCTACTGCAGACGGTAAAAAGTATGATTTGAATGGTGACATTAATGAAATGGCACAAAAGAAGATAGATTCTGAAAGATTAGCCAAACTTAGAGCAACATTTGGCAGGCTGACTAAGGAATATACAGTCTCTGAAAAAGCTGAATTACCAAACAATATTGAGGGTATGGATAATGATGAATTAAATGCTCTTGGTGACTTTTTAGGAGATGATTTCTTTGATATGCCTAATTTTGATATTGCTACTGAGGAACTTGTTAGTCCAAGAACTATTGATAATAATGTTTCTCAAGAGACTATTGAAAGTATTGTAGATGATAGTTTTGAAAGTGCTATCTCTGCGATGGAGACAAATGTAGATATATATAATGAAGAGGAAAGTATAGCAACACTTGCTGAGAAATTCTGTTAAAACTTATAGAAAGATATGGGAAAATCTTGTATTTATTACCCTTCAAGGGGAGAAAAACTTTTTGTAGCGCTGAAGAAACAATTTGGTTACGAAAGAGCTAAAAGTATATTCTTGCAAGGAATCAATCCTACCTTCATCCAAGACTACTCCAAACAGTTAGTCTTGGATGAGGAAGGAATTCCTACCTATGATTCATTGATGCGGAACTCTTATATTAAGGGCTACATTGGTGATGAGTCAATAAAGCTATCCTTACAAGAGAAATTTTCTCCAATAGAAGATAGTATTGACAATTATAATATGCTTCTTGAAGAGGCTAAAAAATTTAACGATAACAATCCTAATAATAATGATTTTGTAGCTTCAGTAGATAATACTGAAGATGGTAAACTTATCGTTAAGATTGATAAGAAAACCGAGGAAACTGCAAAGAAATCCAGGGAACAATATATTGTAAAACAACTTAATGATTCCCTGGTAAAAACATTTGGAGAACTCGGCGTTACAGTAGGTATGCTTAATGATGTAGAAGTAGGAGCAGGTAGAGTTGGTCATATAGATTTTTCAAAAGCTAAACAAATTGCCAAAGACTTTATTTCAATGATTAGAATTGCTAATAATAAAGAGGGTGCTGAAGCTCTTAGTGAAGAGTTTGCTCATCTTATTATTGGAGTTTCAAGACAGGACCCTTTGGTGGCTCGGGCATTAAAGATTCTTACAGATAATAAAGTTGCAACATCTAAAATATTAGGTACTCAAGCAGAAGATGAAACTACTTATCATGAAGGGAATGAAGAGTTGATGGCGGAGGAAGCTCTGGGTAAATTACTTCAAAAACATCTTGTTACAAATACTTCTATGGAAAATGTTCCTTCTGAAAGTCTTTTTAGGAGAATGATTAATTTCATTAGAAATAAATTTAAAAAATATAATGTTGATAAAGTACAACAGGCTATAGATGAAGCATCTGTGGCTATGAATAAACTCGCTAAACAATTCCTTAATAAGGAAAGGGAAATAACTAAACAACAAGTTATGGATAGTGAGAGAGAAGCTCAGTTTAATGATTTGAGTGAAAGAATTGAACGGAATATCAAAATACTTAAGGCTGCTGACGCTACAGAAATTAAGCGATTCAAGATTAGTGGAAATATTACTAAAAGGCAGGCTGATATAACACATAATCTTTTGTCGGGATTTGCTAAAGAAGATGCAGATACAGTACTTGGTATATGTCATTACGCTCAAAGCACTCTTGCAAATCTCAAGGACCTTGAGACTCAATTTGCTTCTATTGCTTTATTAGACACTAAAGATAAGTTTGCTTTTTTACGAGAAGTTAATAATGCAGTCAATTCGTATAAACCTTTTGTAGAGGCTATTCTTGAAGCCTATCAAGATGAGCAGATGGAAAGTGATAATATGTTTGCTTCTGCTGTAGAGATAAATGGTGAGGTGGTAAATATGCAGGAGATGGTAAGAGATTTATCATTTCTTGTTAGAGGTCTTGAAAGCAGATTCAGAAGAACTGCGATGCCTCTCTTTGCGGAATTCCTTCAACCATACTTTAAACACGACAAGATTGTAGTTCCTTTTGGAAAAAATGCCGGTAAAGAAATTACCCTTCAAAGTTTACTCGAAGAAGCAGAATCTGATATATCATTCTTTGATAGATGGCTTGATTCTATGGCTACTTCTGGAGATATTTTGTTACAGTTATTTGATAGTGTAGTCAAAACTCAGAATGATAAAACTAGAGTAGAGACTATGGATGCTGTTAAGCATGTTCAGAAGTTGATGAAACGAGCAGAAGAACTTGGTATTACAGACTTTAATTACTTCTTTGAAAAAACAGATGACGGTAAAAAGACTGGTAATATAATCAGTGAAATTAATCAGGCACAGTTTGCGAGAGATAAGGAAGAATTTAAAGAATATCTTATTAATAAATATGGTAAAAATGCTAGAGGTGCCGAAGCAGATGCTAAGATTAGAGAAAGAATGAAATGGAGGGCAGAACACGCTGAAAGAATTGATGGTAAGTGGGTGGCAAGAAGAGATGTTTATAGAAATGAAGCCTATTTTAATCTTTCAGAAGCACAAAGAGAAATTCTTGATTCCTGGCTCATGCTAAAATCAAGATATGATGGATTTCTTGATGGTAAAACCTATCTTACAAATGCTATTCAAATTAGAAAAAGCGGTGCAAGAAGATTTACAGAATCTCTTACATCTCTTGAATCAGCGGGTCGTAATATTGCTGAAGGAGCTAAGGAAGCGATTCTTGATAGAAACGATGATGCAGAGCAATTTGGTATTAAGAGTGGTATAACAGATTTCTCAGGGAAAGAATTCATGCAATTACCTATCCTTTATGTGCAGCCTCTTGAAAATCCTGATGAGATTTCAGATGATGTAATGGGCGGACTTATGGCTTATATTTATATGGCTAACAACTATAAGAATATGTCACGGGTTATTGACCAGTTAGAGATAGGTAGAACTCTTGTCAATGAATCAAGGTCTGTTCAGAAAACAAGAGGCGGACTTCCTGTTGTGGAAAAGATTAAAGGGTTTGGAGAAAATATTACCCAGAAAGTAAAACAGCAAGAGTCTTTTATTACTCAGAGACTTAATGATTATTTTGAGAGTCAAATTTATGGCAGGTATCTTAAAGACGAAGGTTCTATAGGTAAAGTCAATGTTAATAAGGTGGTCTCTTTGCTTCTTAAATACTCTTCTCTCGCACAGTTAGGTTTGAACTGGGCAGCTAATATGGCAAATGTTACTACAGGTCTTTGTATGCAGAATATTGAAGTAGCTGCCAATGAATATTTTAATGGTAAAGAACTGTTTAAGGCTGATAGAGAATACCTTAAAGCAATGAAAGATTATTTACCTGAAATAGCAGCTCGAATAAAGACAAGTAAACTTGCATTGTTTGATGAACTAATTAATTTCAAACAGGATTACAGGTCAAGACTTAGAGGTGCTCAGAAAAAATCTATTCTTGAAAGAGTCTTTGGTGCTAATGTGGCTTTCTGGGGACAAGATGCCGGCGATCACTGGCTTTACAATAGAACAGCTATTGCAATGGCTATCCGTCAGAAAGTCATTGTTCCGGGTAGAGGTGAGATGTCTTTGTGGGAAGCCCTTGAAGTGAAAGACAGGTTTGAAGGAAACTCAGAGATTAAAGAAATAGTCCTTCCTCAAGGAACTACAGATACAGAAGGAAACGCTATTGACATGGCTGCTTTTAGTAGAAAGATTGCTAATGTAAATCAGCATTTATTTGGTATTTATAATGAAGAAGATTCTAATGCGGCAAATAGAGTT
The DNA here is from genome assembly GCA_963590215.1 of Anaerovoracaceae bacterium. Taxonomy (GTDB): domain Bacteria; phylum Bacillota; class Clostridia; order Peptostreptococcales; family Anaerovoracaceae; genus UMGS973. The sequence goes on from CAVAON010000001.1 coordinate 41,682, forward strand.
GCAGTAGGCAGATTACTTCTTCAATATAAGAAATGGATGAAACCTCAATTCAATAAGAGATTTAAGAAAGGTGGATATAATATGGCTGCTGATGAGTATCAAGAGGGTTATTATAGAACCTTTGCAAGAATTGCTATGGAATTTGCTAGAGGTACTTATCAAATTGGTGCTTTGAAAGAAGAACTTAGTAATTTACGTCCGGAGGAAAAAGCAAATTTAAGAAGATGTCTTACTGAGATGCTTCAATTATTTGCAGTATGGGCACTTGCTAATCTTGTCAGATGGCCTGAAGATAAAGATAGACCTTGGGCTGTTAAGATGGCGGAATATACAGCGCAGAGACTTACTCATGAGCTAGGTAATCTTGCCCCATCTCCAATGTTTGTTCAAGAGAATCTTAAAACTCTTAAAACCCCGATGGCATCTCTTTCTGCAGTGCAAAATGCAGCTAAGTTTATGACCAGTCTTGTTAATCCGGCTGATTGGAGCGATGAGTTACAGTCAGGACCTTATAAGGGACACAGTACTCTCTATAAGAATTTTATGAAGGCCCCTATTCCAGTAGTCGCACAATATAAAATGGTAGATAAATTCTTGAATGATATGGATACAAGTATTGCTTATTATGTCAGGTCTTATTAGTATTAGCTAATAAAAAGAAAAGCCAGTGGGGGAAACCCTACTGGCTTTTTTCTTTTAGGAACAACTTTAAATCTTACAGTAAAGGAGGTTCTCTTTTTCTTCAAGAGTCATCTTATCGTAAGTTTCTTCACTTATGTTAGACTCTGCAAGATATTCCTTACTCTCATTGTCAAGATTATTGTACTTTAACCTTTCTGTTCTACTCTGTCTTATCAATGAGTTGTAATAAGCCATATCTCCAGAACCTGTCTTAGCAAAACTACCATTGTTTATTCGGTAGTAGAGAGAATCTATAGACATAGGTTTGTTACGAATCTTGTCGATAAGATGTTTGATTTTCTCAAAGAACTGCTTAATCTTTCCCTTAGGAGTTTCTCTATACTGAACATATTCTCTGAATCTTTCCGCAAGGTTCTCTTCAAGAGCGAGTCTATTGGATGTGCCATAGAGTTTCTCAGCCTCTTTATAAAGAGCTTCTTTCTCAGATTCTGAGAGTAAAGTATCAAATACCGCATGGAAAGCCTCGTGGTAAGTAGTACCTCTTGCCGCCGCTCGTGAAAGAGTGATTACACCATTCTTAAACTGTCCCCAAGCATAAGCGGCATTAGCATCATTGGATACCTTGATAAGTCCTTCAACAAGAATAAGTCTTTCCTTCTCTGTAAACTGAGGAAGATTCTTTGCAAGCCAGCCAAGTTCTTTCTTTACATTAAATGGTTGAGTAGGCTTAGTAATATCTGCTAACCTGTTCTTTCCTTTAATAATCTTATCAAGAGTAGCATTATCCAATGTTTTCTGGTTACGGAGAGCGGCCATGACTCTCTGTACTTTTATCTTACTAAAAGTCTTCATTACATCCTGATATTCCGTAGGAAGGTTATCCCAGATGGCTTTTTCTTCTGCGGTAGTGAGATATGAAAGAACGTTTTTAGATTTGGTAGTTACTGTAGTTGTAGTAGCAACAGGTAAACTTTTGTTTGTTACAGGAGCTGTTGTGAAGAAACTATTTCTTAAAGCAAAGTCTCCAGGAGCAAGATTAATATTAATAATATCTCCCAACATTTCATTGTAAGAAACTTCATTAGTACCTATTCTGTATTTACCATTTACATATTTACGAGATACCTGAATAGGAATTCCCCTAAAGG
>CAVAON010000001.1:43481-88364 GCA_963590215.1 Anaerovoracaceae bacterium
ACTCTATAATACCCTCAACATTATGAACATCTCCTGAATATAAAATTTCATATCCTTCATCCTCTTGTTTTATAGCTTTAATGATAATATTATCATTATTCTTTTCAATATATAATGAGCTTTTACTTTCAGAATTACCATTAGGTTTAGTAACAATGTGCCTTCCAAATCCAAGCAAATCATTAAGGGCATTTACTGATTCCATTATAGATGTAGAAGTTTTGGACTGCATTTGACCTACAATATATTTTAATGCCCTACCATAGGTAGTAAGATTACCGTTAGGATTAACATGTGCCTCAGGTTTAAAGGTATCTGAAAACATAGGAACTGCTATTCTTCTTGGAATATTACGAGTAGGATTGGAAGGGTCTATTGACCAACCTGCATCTATTAATATTACAGGAGTACCAGGTTTAACATTTTTAACCATTCTGGTATCAATGTCTATATTATCTTTTCCACTATTTTTTCTACTTCTACCCGGTATAGCAAGAACATCAGCATTAACATCAACACCTTCTTCCATAGCAATACCTAAAGTAAAAGGAATTGAAGTAGTTGTTCCATTAGCTTTTTGAGCTGTAAACACCTTATTAAGAGGAGTGTAAGAATTTATGAAAGGCATATAACCTACATAAGTTTTATCTATAGTAGTGGAATATTTTTCTGATGTGAAAACATCAGGACTGCCTTTCTGTGCATACTCTTGTTTAATAGCTTCAATAAGTTGTTTAAGATTTCCCTGATTTGCAAGTGTAGAACTTGTTTCATCAGCAACATTACCTAAGATATTACCATCTACATCAGTATAGAAAATAGTAAAAGAAGTATTACCTGCATCATCAAGAGTTTCATTAAACGCCTTGTCTATGAAAAAATGTACTTCCATATTAGGTTTAATCTTTCCAGAATTCATTCTGGTATATGCACCTACTTTCTCAAGATACTCGGTAACTTTTTTATATCTCGCTCTTTTTACAGGGTCTGTAATAGTCTCCCAAAATTTCTTATTACTGTCTCTCTCGTGTTGTATAGGATATTGAGTTGTGGAAGGCCTATACTTTCCTTGAGTTTCAGACTGAGTAGGTTGATATTGATTATTTGCAGCCAAAATATTGTCTCGAGTTTCTTCAGTAGTATTAGAATATGTTGGAGTTACGGGGTCTATATTTTGTACTGGTGTAGTAGAAGTAGAGATAGTCACTTCAGGTGTAGCTGCTGTAACTTCAGGTGTAGCTGCTGTAGTAGGGGTTGTAGGCTGAGCTTGAGGTTTTTCCTGTGCAATATTTTGCCCACGAACAGAGGTAACTATTCCTGAAATATCATTATAAAAAGCTCTAAGGTCTTGATGTAGGTTAGGAATAGAATTTCTAACTGCATTGTAAACTTCTTTATACCTTTCAGAAGTAGAAATCTCATTCATTATATCATCAAAAGATATACCCTTAGCCTGTGCTACTTTTAAAGTACTAAGGAGATTAATAAGATTATCCTTAACACCCTTTTCCATAGCAGGCATAAGAGATATAGCACTATCATCTATAATCTTTTGTGCTCTTTTCTTAATGTCAAGATTTTCTATAAACTGTCTATCTTCATCAGTAAAAGTTTCCCCATCATTAATAGGAGGTAGCTGGTCTTGACCGTCTTTACTTGAAGAGGCTGCACTTTCCATAACTGATTCTATTTCACCCGTTTCAGTATCTACTTTATCAGGTAAAGAATTCATAGTGGCTTTCATTTCATCCCAATCAAGCTTTTCTACAACTTGCTTCATGGCCTCTCTAACCTCATCAATTCTCTTGTCTATAGCCTCCTGGTCAAGTTCTGCAAGTTCTTCAGGACTTAAATCAAGAATTTCAGGATCTCTATATACTTCAGTATCAAAATCAAGCATCTCTTCTGCAGATTCAGCAGATTGACGTGCATTATGTACTGCTTTTGTTACTGCTATTTTTACTTCTGGAGCAACATTAAGAGAATCAATAATACCTCCATCTTTTGTAAGTTCCTCTTCCACATGTGCTTTTTCTCTATGAGTCTGAACTCTTACTACTTCGGGGTCTGCTGCTTCTACTTCTTCCACATCAAATTCTCCAAATGCATCATCAAGAGCACTGGCGGACATTTGATTCATCTCTTCATTTGTTCTTTGAGTTTGCTGTTCCTTTTTCTTGATTATCTCTTGGGCTTTCTTTTTACCTTCTATCTTCTTTGCAATCTTCTCTCTGTTAGAAGTTAGTTTACTTGGATTCTCAGAGTACTCTTTAACCTTCGCTTCAAAGGCATTATGTGCTCTGACAATCTTAACCATATCAAGAAGATTCTTCATAGTGTTCTGATATTCAGCATAAGGCAGTTTAGACTCATCGGCAAGAGCATCATAGAACGCCTTGTTATTAAGAACTTCTATAGCTTTTTGATACTTGGCTTCTTCTTCTGTCTTTAACTTTGGAGTCTGAGCTTTTGATGCAAAGTCCAAAAGGTTATATACATTTTGATAGAACTTCAGATCTTTTTCTCTCTCTGCTATAAGAGGTTGCAGAGAAGAGTCTTTCTTTTCAACTGTTTCATTTATAGCGTCTTCCAGAATTTTTATTCTCTCACCTATAGACTCTTTAAGAGAAGAATAGTTCCCCTTATTTTCGTCTCTCATCTGAGAGAATCTTTCTCTGAACCTGTTTGCCCTCCAATTCAACCAGGCAATCTCATTAAGCTCATCTTCAGAAAGTTTAGTGCTTACAGGCATAGATTCCACCATTTCCATACTGTCAGCATAGTTATTAATATGTCTAAGCATATCATCTCTTTTCTTGATAAGCTCTTTCTTCATATATTCTCTATTCTCAGGAGAAACAGGTTTCAATGTTCCGTCATCTTCCCTTTCTATTAAGAGTTTACCATCAGGACCTTTCCAACCTGCTTTTCTATCTGTATTATCTGGAGAGATAGTATCATAAGCCGCAATTTCCGCTAACTGCTCATCAGTAAAATTTTCAAAGTCTTGATTGATCATACTCTTAAGGTCATCAAGTTTACCGACTTTAGCAAATCTATGAATAGCTTCCCAGAAATCATTATCCTCATTATTTTTATATTCATAGGCATTACCTTCTTTTGCCCAGCTATCCATAGCATCTGTATAATAACGACTTTTAGCAAAAGACAACTGCTGGTCACGCTGTTTAGACATATATTTATTCATATAGTCTACAGCTTCTTTACCTACATTATTACGCTGCCTTGTTGATGCAAGTTCGCCAAAAATACCACCGGTAACACCAAATGTTTTTCCTCTACCTATGTATGTTTCAGAAGAGGAATTAGCTGCTTTACCAAAGGTTGGTATACCAAGAACACCAGTAAGAAAACCTGCTGCACCCTCTTCCCAACGAGCAAAGTCTCCATAAGAATTTGCAAAGGCTTCTGTTATAGATTCAAGGAAGTCTTTTGTTTCTAACTGTGCCTTAGGGTCAAGAAGAGCAGTATAATAAGCATCAGGAGAATCATATGACTGAAGATTTCCAGACGCTTCACTTAAGAAAGCCTGAGCCATTTCTTCATTACCTTCTACTGCACCTCTTGCTAAACCTCTACCTGCTGCCTTAAGTTTCTTAAATGGGTTCCACCCATAATCTCCTGATGCAGATGTTGTGACACGTTTTGCCATTTCGTCTGCTTCAGTATTTTTTATGAGTCGTTCTGTAGCCGCTTGAGCATCTTTACGAGAGGCTTGTTTACCTAATTCTTTAGCATTTTGACGAGCATTACTCCAACCTCTTGAATATAGTTTTCTCCAAGTGAAGAGGTTACTACCAATCAAAAGGGGGATATTAGTTCCCATATCCATAAAGCCCATTTTAGCTTTTCTCACCTTAAGGTCCTCAAGTTGTTTTTCATACAACCTATTATAGGTAGCAGCATTAGCAGGGTCATTTTTAATTAACTCATCTCTACTATCTTTTAAACGGGCTGTCTCATAAGTTTCAAATTCATCAGAATTATTATTTGCCTCCATTCTTGCTTCATTAACTGCTGAGAGTGTGGAACCAAATATTTGCTGAGGAAGAGACCTTTTTAAAGCTCCAAGTGTTCTTAATGCCCCTGTCCACATTTTACCGGAATATAAAGCACCTACAGTATATCCCATATTTTTAGCGAAACCATCAAACCAAAGATTGGCCCAACCATCAGGACTAAAAGCATTTTGTATCCAAGTTCTGTTTTCTTCTGCTTCTGTTCTATAATTAGGAAGCACTTCTTCAGACCATTTCTGAATGTCTTGCATGGCATTACTGATTTCATTATCCCAAAACCTAGCATACCAATCCTTCTCTTTTCGTATACCACTTACTATCATAGCTGGTATACCATATAATATACCAGCTGCACCATCTGCCATTACTGTGCCTGCTAAAACCGCCCCTTTTGCAAGACCAGAAACCACCTTATTAAAATTAGATTGGTTTCTTGCTCTAACGTCTTGTAAATTTAAGTAAAAATCAGTTGCACCAGTAACCTTTTCATCATGACGAGAATTTCCCCAAAAATCTGTTTTACTATTTAAAGGAGAATAGACTTCTTGAGGTGTCAATTCATCAATAGATGGTGAAGGCATAGCCACACCATGCCTATTAATTCTAAGTTCTGGATGTGCTTTATATATTTCTTCTGTCTCTTCAGGAGTAATAGTTATATCATTTTCCTGTTGAAGTTCTTTATAAGTCAAACTTCCCTTCTTAGTTATATCTTCCATATTAAAGTGATGTTTCAAAAGGTTTCGGTTTATTTGATATAAGCATTCCTGACATATTATCAAATAATTGATATGCAATATCATTCATAGAATCTTCTGCTTGTTTCATTTCTTGCCAAGTTTTATAGTTTCCAGCAGCTTTTTCTGATTGAATTTGTTGTTTTTGTGTAATCAATTCAAGCATTTCGGCATAACGTCTATCATCTATAATAGGCATTTCTACTATAATATCTTTGTTCTCTCCGTCCTCATTTCTGAAAGTAACAGTAAGTCCATGTTCACTATACCCAGTATCTATAGGTAAGTAATCTGCTTTTAGAATATCTTCAATAGTATATGTTTTACCTGTCGGTTTATATATAGTTTCCTCCGGGTTAAAATCTACTTCAGATAATTTACCATTATTTAATCCTCCAGCAGCACTAAGAATTAAGTCACGAACATCCTCTCGAACTGACTCATGAATTGGGTAATAGAACTCTGTATACTTAATACCATCAGGTCTACGTATTTTTGAATTATAATAATCACTCCAAATCTGCCCCACTTCTTCATTACTCATTTTTTCTAGAGTCTCTTGAGTAATTCCCATTTTCATAAGTTTACCTAAATCGGTATCCCACCTAGTATCCATACCAGTGTAACCTGACCTTGACTTTACTGTACTTTCTATGGCTGCTTTGTCCATAGCAAGCAAATTCATTAACTGCTCTCTCACTTCTGGTTTAAGAGAATATTTACCTTTGGCATCCTCATTGAATAAATCTTTAAGAGATTCTGCATTTTTTTGCATTGCATCCATTTCGTCTTTTTCTCTAGAAGAGAAAATGCTTCTTGTACGAATATTAGCCAATGCTTCTTTTCGTTTCTTTACTTCTTCAATACCTGCCGCTTCATCTCTTAATCTTCTTGCGGATGCTTCTTTAGCCCAAAGTTGAGCACCGAAATTATCCATAGGAGAAACTTTAGTCTCGCCAATAGCTTTGTATGCACCTTGTGCCGCCCAATTATATGCATCTTTAAGAGCAGCTCTATCATTCCATGACCTGACTCCTGAAGTATCTATAACAGATTCAAGAGCTGTAGAAAATGTATCAAATGCTTCCCCATGATTAGGACTGTCAGGGTGCTCCAAATCATGCAAGAACTGTGTTACTTCTTCCGGAGTATAGCCTGTCCGTGCTATAAAAGCATTGGTATAAGGATCTGTAGTACCTTGAACAGCATAGTTTCTAAGACTCTTTGCAAAACTTGAATAAAGTTCTCCTGCTTGTTTTGCTAATGCGGCACCTGAATAACTTGCACCATAATCTGCCATAGGATTATCGATGAAATCCTGGAGACTCATAGTTCCAGCGTCTCTCTGAAATCTTATGGAGTTATCTTGTATTCTGAGCTTTCTCTGCTCATCAGCAAGCTCTGCTCTACGAGTATAGGCATTCTCAATAGGAGTGATTTCCTGAACATACCTTTTCTGCATATTAAGCAGGTCTTTTCTCGACATTGTCGTCAGTCCGTTCCTTGCGAGATTGTCCGCCTGTTCATGCAGGTCGTCAGCATACCTTTTATACATGGCATATGCCTCTTTATCTGTGGTCTGGTTAGCGAGATTCTCCCACTTGGATGCCTGAGTATCCAAAGCTCCATAAGCCGCCTCTACCTGCTGATGTGCCTCTGTGCTTTGCTGTACAGGAGCCATTAGTTCAGAGTATGAGAAAGGTCTGAACTTACTGTTTATAATGAGTGAGTAATTAGCCATATTTATTTATTTTTTATTCTTTACAGTCAAATATCCACCAAGAGCCGATGTTTCCTTATCTGAATTTTTAGATTTTCTTTTTTCTTTAATAATTTCTTTCGCACCTCTTTTCATAAGATCTAATTGTTCTTTTGTGTAAGGACCTCTCTCCACATTTGTGGCTATCTCCACAGGAGTGACTCCTGTTATAGATACAATCTGTTTCTGAACTTCAGGGTCAGCATCATAGAAAGCCTGCTTATAATACACATTTCCTCCCTTATCAATACCATAATATTGTGACCTGTTGGAATTGACCATGTTAAACGCCATATTCTCACGTCCAAGCTCGCCGATATTATCGAAGAAATTAGTAAGATTGAGGCTCCTCGCATTGTCAGTTCTCTGCTTTTCAGCGGCCCTTAACTGTGCCGCCTGAAGAAGTCCTGTCATCTTTCTGTTATTCGCTTCAGCATTGGCCATCTGTTCTTTAAGAGCACCTTCTGAATTATATTGATTTGTTATTCTGTTGAATTCAGCAGCCTTCAAAGCATCCTGAGCATTGTACTGATCCATCTGCATAAGGGTCTTACCTATGCCTTCACCCGCATTGTACATACTTGCAAGATTCATAGCATTGGCTTGGTATCTATTAGCTGCATTGTTCGCAGCTCTTTGTGCTGCAAGATTCTGGTTAGCCAGCTGTGTAAGATAGTAATTTCTGTCAAGAGGGTTTCTTTTCACATAATCACCGATAGGGTCAAACCTTACACCTCTTTGTGCGAGAGATGCCCTTTCAGCAACCTCGGCGGCAGAATAATCAGGAGTATTGGATATTCCCAAAGCATCGGAAAGAGCCATTGACCCTGCACCGAATATTGGAGCGTATCTCATCCATGTAGGATATGCCGTATTTTCATTCTCTGATGCCTCTACAGGTTTTTGTGGCTTGCTGTATGCAAGAGAATTGTTCTGCGGAATATCAAGGACAGCGGCCTTGTCAAGAACTGTATTCAATGCCCGCTTCTTAACAGGGTCAATGTCTGTGATAGAGGCATCTATAAATTCTTCCTTTGTGTCAATTCCTTCATTCTCAGGTTCTTCAAGTTGTCCTGAATTACCAAATACATTAGGAGTATTTTGTTGCATCATCTCTGTGGCAGATTCCACAGATTTCCTTGTCTGCTCAGCGATAGTCTTGAGTTTCTCAAAGTTAGCATCAAGACTTCTTCTGCTGATAGAATCATTTGGAGTCTCTTTACTTTCCTTGCTTAATTCCTCAGCTATCTTGGCGTATGTATATCTTTTATATTTAGTCGGTAATCCTACAGACTTTAACTGGTCCACTGTGGGGTGAAGCCTGTTTGAATACACATAACCATCTTTAATAACCTCTCCTTCCTCCACAAGATTACCTTCACCCATAGGAACTCCCTCATAAGGATTCTCCTCATGTGAACCTCCCGCATTTATTTCTTTCACACCATTGGTGAATTCATTATCCATATATCCTCCTTTATCAAATAAGTTTCCTCCAAAAGCCACATATTGAAGCATTTGTTTATCATATGCGGCATCATTAATTTTATCAGATTGGGCGATAATTGTATTTGCCTGTCTTTGTTCCGCAATATCTCCGGCAGCATTCATCTTTGCCTGATTATATCTTGCATTGGAGTTACCTGCGAAATTTCCAATAAGACCTGACATACCGACCGCAGCAGTCTGTGCGAGTTTTGATATAAGTCCACCTTTAGCGGTAGCAAAGGTGCTGCCCATATTTTTTAGAGTATGTCCAGCTCTCTGCCACCCTGTGGTGCCTCGGGTATCCTGATAACTGAGATTGTCCCAAGTCTGAAGATTGTCGGCATCAGATGCAAGACTATCAAATGTTCCTGCATCAGACACCATATTATTCATTGTGGCCAATGCGTTTCTTTCCGTAGTAAGGTCCGCTCCCTGAGCGTTATATTTATATGCATCGAAAATATTTCTTGCAGTGTTAAAACCCCCAAGAACTTTACCTCTGGCCTTACTTAACAACTTGGACAGTACATCACTATTTGAAAACTGACTAAGAACATTGCCTGTATTCTGCGCTGTGGCGGCAATCTCCTGAATATTCTGCATCAGCTGCTCTACCTCTGAGGTGTGAGCGCCTTGAATACCATTATTTGTCATGCCATCATGAAAATTAAAGACACTCTTAGTACCTTTATTTCTATATGGAATGTCTATGGTCAGATATTTACCCTTACGGGCTATGATTTTTTCTTTAGCCATAATATATAATTTGTGTAAAAATAACTATTTATGAATTCAATAACAAATCATTAAGAAAAAAGTAATGAGAGATTAACTTTTTCATCAACCTCTCATCACTGAATTTACAAGAAATAATAAACAAGCATATCATGTAGAACAGTCTTGTTGGTATTGGGATTTTCCATAGCCAGTTTTATATATAACCAAGGATTTCTCATTCTGTCCATCTTGTTTGTGTCACTTCTCGGAATGTTGGCTCTCCATATCCTGAATTTATGTTTAAGATTTGAAGGTCTTCCAAGAACAAAAGAAAGATTGCTCGTGCCTTTCTGATACTCATTCCACGTCACGAGAGTGTCAAAGGTCCTGTGTGGTAGAAGCTCTCCTGCTGAATTCCAAGTATCTGACCTGAATTCCAGAGTATCAAATATTTTATCCGCTTCAACATCCTGGTTAGCAATCACAGTTGTGTAGAAATCATCATATGCTCCAAAGAAATTATTGTATTCTCCGTTATGCATCCTCCACATTTTATAGACTGAATTCCCTACCTGTTGACTATCTCTATTAGGAGCTATAGCTATGCATTTATCATCAAGATTAGCCATGAACAATGTGCCTTGATAACTATAAAAAGATGTGAACTGCCCGAGAATCTCATTGTATGCAAGACAGGTATCTTTATTTATGAAATATATGTCAGAAGTATCACTGGCATATTGCGTCGTGAAATCTGTGGCATCTGTAGGTAGCCATGTGTCATATGCTCCTGAAATGTTATCATAAGCCCACGAAGAGAAACCAAGAGTATCTGACAAAGGCTCAAGTCCTTTGCCTGAAAGTCTCATTATTTTTCTTTTGATATCATCTATAAAATACAGTCCTGCCGAGCCTTCACAGATACTCCATTTGTTAGTACATCCTATAGTAGATGATATGTAGTTCTTACCGTTGACTTTACCTGAATTGGCTATCTCAAGAGGTACTCCTTCTTTAGTGCTGATGGCGGTGATATTGTTGAATTGTATCTCCGATATACCTGATTCCTGAAAACACAGAAGACTGTTGTTGAGTCTTGCCAATTTAGTTATTCTCCCCCTGTCCCCGTCAAGATCAAGCACACTCGCCAAAGTGATGTTTGTCCATGTGTCCACATCCTCGGAAGGTGTCTTGGTCTTGGACCAAGTTATCTGATTCTTGTAGACATTAAGATTAAATTTTTCATCAAGCACGGAATAATTGAAAACATTGTCTTTCTGGGTGTAGGCTCTATTCTGTAATCCAAAGTTGGCAGGCCTGTTATATTGAAGGGTCGTCTCACCCCTGTTTTTATCATATCTTCCATCAATGTTGGTGTAGGTCTCTACCATAAAAGAGGTCACATCAATGATACTGTTTTCATCTCCTTCCGCAAAAGGATAGGTCTTAAGACAATCCCATCTCTGGAAATAAGTATCTCCGGAAGTGCCATAAGCATAACTATTTTTCGCCACCGCCACAGGCTCTCCGGCAGGAATCCACTTGTTTGATTCAAGAGCGTTATCTCCTGTACCACCAAGCCATGAGTCCGGCCTGTCTATATAAAATTCTCCTATCCAGATATAAGGATATTTTTGTTCTGAAAGCCAGTTTTCCGTCTCTATCGCTTTGTCATAGTAAGAATAATTGTTTCTTTTTCTATCCCAAGGAAGTTTGGTATAATTTTCCTCTTCTCCGGATGACGTGTCATCATGCTTGTAAGTGGAAGAAGCGGGAGCCTCACCATAAGGAAGAATAACATCCTGGGTACCGCTGTTCAAAAATTTAATTACGGCATGCATCGTGGATTTAAATTTGATTCTGATGCTGCTAAACGCTTCAGGAACTGTGGTATCACTCCATTGAATATTGTTCATTTTAGTCTCGGCGACTTCTTTGCTGATGAAACTTGATGCAGAGCCGATGTTATAGATATGATATTTGTCAGTATGCATCAATAAGTAATCATAATTACCACTATACACCAGATCGCCAAGCCTTGAATCTTTTACTTTGTTTATAGTAAGATTGTCTGAATCGACGATTTGAGGATTGGATGTATTAATAGTATAACTTGAAGATATACTGTCGTTACCTACATACTTTGTTATATTACTGAACCTAAGATTCGCAAGAACCTTTGATTTAAGTACTGAACTTTTATTGGCAAATTCCTGTTTGAATAGATTGCTGTTATCAGGTTGTCCATTCAAACTGCCTGACGCCTGCCAAGGATAGATAGGGTAGATAGTGGTGGCTCCAGCATTTGAATATTGCACGGAACTTGAATCTTCAGCACTCTGATTCTCCCACAGACAATCACACCACAAAGGAAAAGTTTTAAGTCCGGATGTTTCGGAAGACATATTGTTGTGGTTGAAAGAATATCCTTGTGCCGAAGCTCCATCAGGTAGAACCACAGTGGTATTCTGTGCGGAAATGTCATATTGAGAAGCGTTCGCTGTGATATTCGCAAGTCCTACTATTCTGAATTTGATAGGAGAGTTGTCAATCCTGTCCCTCATTGTGTCAAGGTCAGGAGAGTGGAAAGTGACAAGACTTCTATCCACAAAATAATTGGCGGCATTTTTTGATGTGGCAAAAGTCTGGCCATCAATATCCACGGATATAGACGTTGTGACTTCATAGGAATCTTTACCTTTGGTTTTCTCGACTTTAGGAAAATAATTGGAGTACTTGCCATAATTGAAAATCGCTTCTGAATCATCAGCATCTCCCAGATCTTCGGAAGTGACCACTTGGAGATTCGCATAATATGTATTTTCCATCATACCACGCAGCTCTCGATACACTTTATAATGACTGGTGCTTGAGGTTTTCGCACTGGTTTTTGATACAGTGTTGCCGGCCTTGTCCAACAATTCAGTGATTAAAGCACCTTTGTATATCCAGTATAGCCATGTCTTATGACATTTGACAGTGATAGTGAATACCACCGCACACACCGTACCCCTTTCATTCTCACTGACTTTAGCATCATATCTATACTCATCATTCGCCGGGTCGAATCCTTGAATTTCAGAATCCGTCCTGATGCCTCCCCATTGAATATTTCTGAGATGCGAATTGTTAAAGTTAGAATCATTGTCTGGTCTCATGAACCATGATGAAAGGGCGAAGGGTTGATTCAGAGTTCTTTGCTTGTAGTTGAAAATTGTGGGACACAAAGCTCCCTGTGCTATGACCGTGTGGTCCGCCAAAGATAATTCAGCATAGACAACCCTATAAGATACCACGGAAGAAGGTAACAGTCCGTATAGTTCTTCTGTCATGTTAAACACCACTTTGGCTATAGAGACAGTGTGGTCGGCCAGATTTATAACCGGATAGACTGTGTTCTGGATATCCGCGACATAAAACACTTGAGACCACTGCCCTTTCGCAGTCATAAACTGAATGCCGAACCTGTAATATTCTCCACCTTTGAAAGTGGTGATTATGTCAGAATTATATTTCAACTGATTCTCGTATAGATATACTCCGGTACCTTCAGGATAGGAAAAGGTTTTATTTGAGAAATACAATATACTTCCAGTGCTTAATCCTGTAGTGGCATTTCTTTTTGATGAGAAATATTCCTTCAGCAGACGCATCTGCTCCTCTGTGAATATATCTCCGGCAAGAGTCAGATCACCAAGAAAAAGTGTGTTGTCTTTTTGTGTGATTGTGGATGCGGTGATTTCAACCCCTCCAAGATACATAAGTATGGTAGGGTCTATCGCAGTGTTATAAGTACCTGTGTCTGTGTAATTATAAGTACTTCCGGAAATCTTTACATCTGCCACTATATGAGCCAGCGGTGTGCCACTTTCAGAACTTTTCTGAATAGAGTAAATCCGCATATAGTCATATGAAATATCAATACCTGAAAACTGCATAAGAAAAGAACAGGTATTTGTTTCATCCGGAGCACCTCCCCTGTCATTTGGAGAAATATAATAAATAGGGGATACATAGACAGCATTGGTCTCCTGACCGAACTTCTCATAATAAGTAATGATATACTGCACAGTTCCCGAGTTGAAGATGCCTTCACCGTTCTGTTGTCTTTCAATATTCACATCAAGAGTTCTCGAGAATGTAGGAAGAAAATCCATTTTTGCAGATTGAGTGTTGGTACCTACAACATTAAGAACCCTCGGCTGATTCACACCATCCACCCAATATACCTTTTGCACAGATTCACTTTCATAGGATGTAAGAGTCTCTATAGGATTGGTTTCAAGAAACCCAAGATTTCCTCTTTTCAATACCATTCCTTTTAGAATATCCCCATCAAACCATAGTCTGTATATCCTGTCAGGATATTCTGTGGTATCACCTATCTTGTGTGTGAAAAGAATAAGTTTCCTGTCTATGACAGCCTTACCTATAGGTGTGCCATATACAAAGGAATCCGTCTCACCAGTATCTCCATCTGGAGAGGTCACCCATGTTATTTCGCACAGTGATGTGCCTTTCTCGTTGACAAGACTTAAAAGAGTGTTGTCTCCAAGAGCGGCGATTCTCATATTTTTATTTTCAAAGGCAAATTCAGGATTGAACTTTGACACACTCAAATCCCTCTGCATTCCTTTGATTACAAATTTTGATACTTTCTTCGGCATGGTATTTAGAAATTAAGATGTTCTTCCTCACCGGCATCAACAAAACCAGATCTGTCAAGATGCCTTTTAGGAATAAGGGAGTTCCACATGTTGGCCAGAACCTGAAACTCATTCTCGTCAGGAACACTGTAGTCAGAGAGACATTGTCCCACTATCCACGCATACTCCTGCTGAACATTCTGCAGGACATTCTGGTTTATCTTCCCCATATCAAAAAGTTTGGTGAACACTTTTTTCTTGATATAGTATTCCAAAGCCTGTGTGTACAGACTGTTGTCAGGAATAAGAGGGTACCCGTCTTTGTCTGTTTTTATAGCTCTGTATGACATTTCTATGATTCCTTCCTCCATACCCGTGAAGATATATTCATTCTGAATCTTATAGGTGTTGTAACCATATTTCACCTTGTTGTCACTCAGGAAAAAATTTCCTGTGGCAGGGAGGAAGGTCCTGTCATTCTTCTTGTCTTTTATCTGCACGACATTATAGAAATCACAAGGCATGAGACCCTTGTAATGATGTATCTCTATATCAGTCACCTTGTTCTCGAATATCTGAGGGACTCTCATTATTCTCGAAAAATCCACAGCATAGTTTACTATACGTTCAAAGGGAACATCCTTTAGAAGAGGATGATCCCTAATGTTGTCGACAACTTGTCGCAAATTAATATATCTTTCAGCCATAACTAATATAATAAAGCACAATCAAATTCAGGATGGCTGGCCACATATTCCTTGACTCTTTTCTGCAAAGATCTTGTGAACCTTATCCCGAAATAATATAAATTCTTATATGAAGCATCTTTTTTTGAGTATATGATATTGTATCTCACTTTGAGTATCCGTCTGATAAGAGTCTTGTTTTTAAAAGCCTCCTCATCCTCATACCATAATTCTATGGTTTTGTTCCAGTCTATAGGATAAGGATTGACTAATTCACCATTCTTATATTTGACGGAAGGGTATGATTTGGTTATCCTGATACTTCCCATATGCATAGGAAGTGTGACATCCACACCTGTGAGTAGCTGCTGGATGAATTCCTCATGTACGGCATTGAGTATCCTATAGAACTGTGATTCCGTAATGACAAATTTTGATTCCTGAGGTCTATGTCTTCTATAATAGGTGAAACATCTCTGAATGTCAAAACAATTTTTCAGTTTGTAATGCCTTTCAGAGTAAACTTTTTTCACCTGTTTCTTGAATTCTGAAAGACTAATCATTTGTTAACTGTTTCTGGAGGTTTGACTTCATGTTCCTTCTGACAAAATTGTTCAGGTCAGACAAATCATCGGAAGCATTGTTCTGGTAATCCTTAGGCTGCAGGACAGCTCCTGTGAGTTCCTTGACGACAAGTTCAAGTACTGAAGGTATAAGTGCCGACTCGAGAGGATACTCCTGTTCCATAGGGTCACAATTTGATAATTCTCCATCACAGGATAACGACGCTGCTTCCTGTGAATCCTCAAACACAGCGGACACCTTAAGTTTCTCAAGATACAGGAACTGTGGATTCGAGGCTTTCAACATAAGTTTGTTATCATTACCGAGAGTACAGTATATGATATTCTTCAAGTACTTGTTGTAACCTGTATGAGGAAACCTTTCGGGGCTGACATATGTCAGTCCTCCACTCAAATAATCTCCAAGATAAATTCTTGGCTCTGCGATATTTATGGTGTCAGGCAATGTCTGCACACTTTTAAGGTATGTACCACTGCAGGAATCACCTTCTATACCCTGCACTTTTTCAAGGTCAAGACATATAGTCTGATAATTACTGTCAGGAATTTCCTTCTTGATATCTGAATATGTTTTCTTCAACACAAAAGTCCTGAAATGATTCAGGAGAAACATCACATGGTCTGTGGTGTAATATGCGTCGTCACTAATCTGCTTCAGCAGGTCGAGACACATGTATACAACTTCTTTAAATTTAGCCATAATAAAAAATATTCTCAACAAATATAAACCAATAAATTTATATTGTCAAGAATATTAATATTTTAGTATGTTTCTCTAAAGCTGTTTGTTACTTTCTACACACATCGGGATATGGAAACATGCAATCAGAACCATATAGGCATTCAAGATATTCATCTAGAATTTTTCTATCTTTCTCGGAGACAAGATGTTTGAAATCTTTATTCATATATTTGTCCAGGAGAATATAAAACAGGATGTTCAACGCACTGTTATAACTCTTGTACCCATAATTCTTCAAAGTGTTGAAATATGTGTACAGAGAATTGTACAAATATTCTTTATCCATTACATCCACAGGTTTTAATTGTCTTGGCGTAGTCCTTGAAAAACTTCTTATACAGAGACACTGCTGTGTCTATATGTCCTGTTTCTGAAGCCGCCTTGAACATTTCATATTGGAGAAGTGTGTCAATGGAATTTTTAGAGATTTCACAAGGAGAGTCAAGTTCCTTAATGTTATCCAACAGTCTGTTATATATTTCACACACATCGAACACCACAGCTTCTGTGATCTGATTATCCATGCCGCACGGAGTATCTGAAGACGGGGTTCCTGTGGTGACGATTCTCACAATGAAAAGATTGCCCCGAATCTTCTTTTTCATATCCATGACGGTGATTTTAAGATTCACATCTTTGGTGTCCGTACCACAAACATGGCTGTATACAGAACCTGAGAAACTTCCCTCAGAATATGTATCCTGTGTGTCGACATAAATCTTATCTATATATACATTCTGATAATATGTATCTGACTTAACTTCAGCCTTCAGAATAATACTATTTCCATTCTGTGGAATATATAATTCATTGATAGTCACCATAATACAAAAGTTGCGGTACAAATAAAATGCCCCCTGTCAAGCATTCCATTACAACAGGGGGCGGGGTTAAATTATTCAGTAGAGATAATTGTCGAGCCTACAACAGTATTGATAGCTGTGATAAGAGCGGTAGTCTGCGCTGCAGTAGCACATACAAAGGTAATATCCTTCTCAGACTTCTGAACATTCTCATTGGCCTCATCTGTGTAGTAGTGGATAGATACTACATCATATCCCTTAGATGGGTCTACGAGATACTCGGTCTCCCAGTTGTTAGGGAAGCCAATACCACGATACTGGTCACCACGCTCACCCATAAGGAAATACTCAAGGTCCGCAATGTTCTTACCATTGACTACCTTAACTGCATAATCCTTAGTGTAGTCTGAAACAGTACCCCACTCAACATCCTCACCGTTAGAGGTGATAGTGGAAGGAGTGACTGTAAAGTCTACAGGGTCAGAAGACATGATGCCCCTACGCCAAGGCTGTTCCTTCTCAGCAATGACAAGGCCTGTATATATGCCTGTGAGGGCCTGATTAACAGCAGTAACCTCAACCTTACCATCAGCAGTAAGCAGGAATACCTTAATGAGATCACTTGCCTCCGGCATAAAGTTCTTTACAAGAGATACTGCAAGGTCCTTATAAATGCTGGACTTGGTAGAACCAGTTACTGCATGAGCTGAAGCCCACTTAACATAGGTATCTTCCTCTCCAAGAGATGCGAAAGCCTTGAACAAGATACGAACATAATAGTCCTGACCTGCTACAGGGTCTGCATCAAGAACTACCTTCTGAGCCTTAAGGGAACGAGCAAGGTCATCAGCCTTCTTGTAAGAAGCATAAAGAATCTTCTTAGGGTCAATGACATCAGTGCGGATAGCCTCTTTATTAGCTCCAAGATATTCACCATACACAAGACCTGTATAGTCGTTCTTGCGTATCATAATGTCTCCTACGGCAGTAGCACCGGAAGAAACATTTGGTTTTGTGGACTCATCGTAAGTTACAACCTGACTTACAACATACAGGTGATTCACCTGATTTTCACTAAATGTTGCCATTTCTAAAAATGAATTAAATTAAACAATACTATTTACCGTTAAATAACGTCTTGCTGGTTACTGCGAGTTTAACTGCAGTGTCTAATATTTCTTGATGAAGTACCTCCGGGAGTTCACATATTGTTTCTTTAGACTCACCGTCTATACTCAAATCACCAAGGTCTGTAAGGATTATAGGCTTAGGTTTTCTGATATACCTTATAAGATATTCTTTAATAGTGTCCTTAGCAATAATCTCTACTGTATCTGTCGCCACATCAAGTCTGAAAGCTCTGTTCTCATTAACACCTTTAAATGGATTCTGAGACATATACCAATAGTCATCCTGTTCTACAGGAGTCACTACAATAGTCTTGCCGTCAAGACACTTGTCAGCACTTGACAGAGTGGCCTGTTCATAGGTGATAAACATAAGGTCAGTGGGGAGTGAAAAGAAGGTGGACTTGGTGGAAAGTCCTGTTTTATCACTGACCTTATCTTTTATCACTTTTGTTTCTACCAGAACATTGAGGTATCTTCTTACTTCCTCGGTTTTTTCAAAGGTATTAAGATGAGTGGCATCTCCTGTGTAATATACAAGAACCACATTCTTTTCTGCCTCAGTAAGGAATACAGATTTCTCATACTCATTGAAGTCAAGAGAGTCCCCAAGTTCTTTGTTATCAAAGTCCTTGAATCTCCTATAACTGTCAACAATTATATCAAACTGATTTGAAAATTCCTCGTTAGTCATTTCTTATTATTTTTCAGATGAAACTCTTCCTCTTGTAGACAAAGCAAGTTCTACCGCTTTGTTAAGAATATCCATATGAAGAATAGGGTTAAGCTCACATTCACTTACCTCAGTATAACCATCTATGTCAAGACCGTCCTGATAAGCCTGGTCAAGGTTAGTAAGAATAATAGGCTTTGGCCTTCTCACATAGCGAAGTTTATAATTATAAACTCCGGATGTTTCAGTCTTTGCAGTAACAAAAGCATCATTAGGAATAATTTCAGCGTAAAGAGAAGAAAGGTCTGCAGTACTCTGAACGTCATCCTGAGTCAAACGCCAAGCCTGCTTTTTAAGAGGCTGAGAGAAAGCTTTAGATAACTGTCTGTCATATTCTCTATAATTAATAGGAACAACAACACACTGCTTTTTTACTATAGCATTTACTGAAAGAGTAAGTTTTTCATTCAAAATAAAAAGCACTTTGGTGGAATACTTTGTAGTATCTCCGGAAGCTTTTGTATAAGCAGGAAGCTGGAAAAGAATACTACGTTCATCATACTTCACCACATTACCTGTGTCAGTTTTTTCAGAACAATTTTCTACAGTAATAAGACTTGAGAAATCAGTCTGTCTCCTTGCAGAATCATCAAAGCCTTCTCCAGTAGTTGTTGCCTGAAAATACTGCTTGACTATAATATCCTGTGCCTGAGTAAGAAAAACAGATTTTTCATATTCATCAAGAACCACTTCGGATTTTGATGCCTGGTCACCAAAGGTCGCCTGACTAGCATAGCTATTCAATAAGGTATCAAAGGTATTTGAAAATTCCTGAGTTGTCATAATCTATATGTTTTTTATTTTACTCACTTCTCTGTCCTAAGGTATTCAGACTCTGTAAATCTCCAGAGTATGCAGCCTTTGCAAGTTCTACAGCTCTCTGCACTATCTCATGAATAAGGATAGGGTCAAGGCTATAAGCAGTTTGCTGAGTCTTTCCTCCTATGGAAACATCACTGTAGTTATCATCAAGGTCTACAAGGATAATAGGGTCTGGCTGTTTTACATATCTTACTACATAATTTTTGAGACATTTGTAACTTGTAATAAGTTCTGCAACTCTATAATCACTTGTTGTAGCTTCCTTATCAGTACCTTCCTTAGGGGTAACAGTATCTGTATTTAAATTTAATAGTCTCCAACAAATGTTCTTAGGAGGATACTTGTAGGGCTTTGCCATAAGTCTGGTATACTCAGAGAAACTAACAGGCATAACAGACAAGGCAACATATTTTGCTCCAGAATTTACCTCAACATTAGTTATTTCGTCTTTTGTTGTGATTGTTACATCATTAGTAGCTTCAACCATTTCATTAAGGATGAACATTACATCTGTAGGGTATTTTACTGCCTTACTTCTAGAATCAAATTTTCCTGAAAGAACCCCACTGGGTGTTATAGAAACTGTCTCATCCTTTGCAGTTTTAATAAGCATAGAGAAATCAACCTGTCTCTTCTGATTACCATCAAAACCTTCCTGATACTTATTGCCCTTAGGATTAAAATAATTTTTTATTATTTCATCCTGTGCCTTGGTGAGAAATACAGACTTCTCATATTCATTGAGTCCTGGGGCTGCATTACTCATTATGTTGTTCCAAAGAATGTCAAATTCATTTGACATCTCTGTTAAAATTTGTACAGAGTCTGTTATGCTTGTAGAAGCCATATATCAATTAAATTTAACTTTTCAACTTAGCCTGCAGGCTGAAGAGTACATCCTGATGTTTTGGAGTATTGAGATACTTCGCCGCGACATTAAGAGTAGGGTCCTCGCCTGGTTCACAGAGTGGAGAATTGTCAACCTTAAGAGTATACCAATCTCCTCTCTTTGAAAT
Organism: Anaerovoracaceae bacterium; assembly: GCA_963590215.1. Classification (GTDB taxonomy): domain Bacteria; phylum Bacillota; class Clostridia; order Peptostreptococcales; family Anaerovoracaceae; genus UMGS973. The sequence goes on from CAVAON010000001.1 coordinate 63,382, forward strand.
AAGACCTGCCTCAAGACATTCCTTGATAAACACTTTGGTGTCAAGAAGAGGGTCAGAGATGATTCTCAAGAACTCCTTGGCGTTTCCTTCAATACTCTTACTCAATTCCACCTGCAAGTACTCTGACTTGGTGTGTGGAGAAGTGGCCTTTCCTGTGAGAATCTCAAGCAGCACACGCATCTTGCTGATGTTGTCCTTCATAGTACCCAGCTCCATATAAGCCTTGGACTTGTTTCCAACAGACTTGAGAGCCGACTTGGACTCCGCTTCCTCAGAAGTGATGTAATACTCGTAAGTAGCCTTCGGGTGGTCTTCATAATATTCATATGAAGGAGCGATGTAATCCTTGTTCGCAAGAAGGATCTTGTATCTGATATAATCATCAGGGTCTGCAAGATTCAGGATATTATCCTGCTTGGCAAGAGTCACAGACGCAAGCCCATTATCATTGCTGTCATCCCAGAAATTATCTTCCTTCTTGTAGATGGACAAAGCGTTAGGTTCAAGCCCCAGAAGGTCCTCAAGAAAATCCTTCTCATCATTGGTGAGGACATTCACAAAGTTACCTGATGAAAGTCTTGGGACAACATAGGTTTTCTTTGAGTTTTCATTCATCCTTCCATAATTGACATGCCTTGGATCGGTGATTGAACTTGGCCTGTTGATGTGCCTGATGATGACTCTTTCATTTCTCAGACAATTAATAAGCGGTTTTTCCTCCGTCACAGGAAGCTCCTGTTTCACAGACGCAGGTCTACCTCTTTTCTTCTGTTCAACTTTCACCTCTTCCTCAGGCATCGCAAGATTTTCCACATCAAGGTCGATGCTTTCAATGTTAGTCTTTTTTACCTTTTCTTCCATAATTTTCTCCTTTATTAAAATTAAGGGGAGGAGTTGTTCCCTCCCCTTATGTTGTTATTTTCTAACCCTGAAGAATAGCAGGGATGAGTGACATTGTTCTGGTAGGATCAAGTACACATACACCGAGGGTAGCCATACGGTGAATACTTGCAGAATCCTCATCGTAACTCATATGCTCATTGTTGATTTCTCCGGTGAATGGATTGCGGAAACCTGACTGATAGCCACGATATTCCTCCTGTCCCTTGATCTTGCACTTGAAGATGTTAGGCTCCTCGGTAGAACCGATGTAAAGAATATCATACCTATAAGACATTGCCGGAGCACCCTTCCACATAATCTTGTTGCGTACAGGGTCATCATAGAAGTTTTCAACCTCTACCTTGAGACGTACACCATTGGCGGAGCGATACTCAACAAACTGGAAACCAGCACCGAGACCATTCTCATGGAGAGGAGTCTGAACCTTGTTGATAACACCAAGCTGGTCACCATTGAACTGCCACATTGTCCAGCCTGAAGCCTCCTTCATGATAGCCTTGTGGAACTGAATAGCACCACGCTCACCAGTCTTGAGGACAAACAGACGGTCATTCATTGAAAGCTTGGCGGCAGAAAGCTCATAAAGAGCATCCTCAATAAGCTTCAGTGAGAATGTATTGTAATAATGAGTATTACCCGCTTCCATCTGAGCGAAGAGACCATCACCAGTTTTGATGACACCACCAGACTTACCGATGTTCTTATACTCGCCGTTAGGATTTCTATTGGAGCGACCAAACGCGATAGCATTGTTCTTATAATCTGAGAACTGCTCCTCAACCTGCCACTCTACATAGTGCATCCACATTGTCTCGACATGCTTCTCAAGCTTACCTGCAGCATTCTCTGAGGTAACAGGAATACCGATAGCAAGCTTCTTGTTAAGCATAGAACCTGTAACCTTATGATAGATACGGACAGTAGACCACTCGTTCCTCATAGAAACAGGGGTGCTGAACCTTACATCACCAGCCTTGCGGGAAAGCTCCCTTTCAACATACGCAGTCTCAATACTGAATCTCTCACCGGCAAGCAGACGTTCCGCAGGACAACCTGTGACATTGCCGCCCATGAGTTCTACAGTATAAACTACATTAGTTCCTTCAAAACGAGGTTCTCCAAGAATCCTGAACTGATATGCTTCATTAAGGTTACCTACGATAACTTCCTGGTCTGCAAACCAATCCTCAGCAAATACAAGCTGGAAAGGAGCTGTGTTGGCACCTACCATTGCTGTAGAACTGGCCTCAACGAGAGTACCATTCTCATCACGGGCTTCTACAAGAGGAATGTTCCTGCGGGAAGAACCGATGACATCCCAAGTATATTCCTCATCAGAGTCAAACTCCTTGACAGGGAACTGAGAGAGGAAAGTATCAAGAGACTTTCCACGATAGTACGCAAGAAGCTGAACCATAAGCTGTGAAGCCTTCTGAGGCTGCTTCTGGAAAATAGCACCGAGATGATTCTCACGGGTCATACCCTTCCAATGCTGGAAGCCGACCCTCTGAAATTTCTTTAACTGACCACTAGCCATAATAATTGAAAATTAAAGTTTAAATATCCAATGTAAATTTGGATATGGAGGAATTCTTGTCGCTGATTCCACTCAGGAAATCAAGTTTTCCGTCAGATGTTCTGGCGGTATTATTGAGCACATGCTCAATTTCCTTCATACCTTTCTTCACTTCTTTCCGAACCTTGCCGCTAAGCAGGTTTCCGAGGTTCTTAAATCCGTCTGTAAGAGTATAGACAAGACTCACGTTCTTCAGGAACTCCTCAGGATGGTCCATCTCATACTTCTGTATGGTGGTGTAGAACCCTCCATCCTCTCCTTTGAACACAGGTTTCATGGCATTTTCATAAACCTTGGCCCTTGTGGATTTGTCAATCTGCAAATCGCCAAAAAGTTTCTCATCCTCCATAATGGATTTCTTGAGTGCCTCCTGTCTTTTCTCTCTTTCCTCTTTCTGCTTCTGTTCTTCTTTCTTGGCATCACTGACAATCTTGTCAAACTCACCTTTGAAGAACTCTACATTGCTTTCAAGAGCCTCTTTAGCATCCTCCACATCAGTACCTGCATCAAGAGACCTCTGTGTGAGTTTGGCGGCTTTCTTCTTATCTCCAAGCTTATTCATGAAGTCCTGATAGATAAGTTGTTTCCTGAGGGTTTCGCCCTTCTCACTCTCATCCTCAATGTCCTCCTCTTTGATGTTGTTGAGGTAGTCAATAGTGTTCTTGTAGCTTCTGATTGTGGAAACTTCCACATCCGCATTAAGAGCATCGTTAATTTTTTTCTGAGTATCATCAAGGCCTGATTCTATCTGCTTCTTCATGAGTTCCACGAAGTCCTCGGCAGTCTCAACCTTTTCATACTCTTCTTTTTCAAGGTCCGGGAAGATACCTTCTTCTGCAAAAGCTTGGGCAATGGAAGAGAAGGTAATTTTGGGAGAAGTGCTTCCACCCTTGGAGGAGTCGGCATCTTCCTTTCCCTTATCTATCTCTATGTCATCACCTACGCTCTCTGGCTGATCGAAATCTAAATCTTCAACCTCAGTGATTTCTTCTTTTTCTTTCTTTTCCTCTTTGTCCTTTTCCGGGGACTCAGAGTCTTCTTTTCCTTCCTCAAGGAGATCATCAATCTCGTCAAGATTCAGGATACTGTCAAATGATAATTCTTCCATATTCTCTCCTTTTTATGAAATTACTTTTAACAAAAGTAAAGACAAATCAATCATTTGACAAAAATCTAAACAAGTTATTTAGATTTTATTAATGTTCTGCTAAATATTATTCTTTGATTTTAATGTTCAGCACAGCGCTTTCTATACCCGCATAACCCTTTGACGGGACTATGTTGTATGTTCCTCCTGTGCTTGGAACCTCACAGGTGAATGTAGCATTCTTCTCAAGAGGGATATCAACTTTCACAGTGGCTTCCTTAAGTCCCTTATACCCCCTGGTAGGCGCAAGTGTCTTTATTCCATTTGTGGAGTATACCACAGCTTTGGATTGCAGATAGTCTTCTGAAAAGAGAACATCTTTAAGTTCTCCTCCGACAGTGTCTCTTTTCTGTAACTTGATAATATTTCCTGAAAGATCAAACTCCACATAAAGCTCTCCCGGAACAACAAGATTAGGGTCTCCTGTGACCACTTTGAACAACACCCTCTTCTTCATATTATTTCTTGGTTTTAGTTTCCTTTAAAATGTTTGACAGTTTTGTAATCTCTTTCATAAGAGTATCAATCTTTATAGATTGGCTTGCCACCATAATCTTGAGTTCACTGTTCTCCACTTTAAGACTTGCCACCTGCGCCTCAAGACTGTTGTTCTGTTCCTGCATTTTTTTGAGGCGCTGATTGGTATCATCAGACAAGCTATGATAAAAGTCAAGGGACTTGTGCATATTATCAAGCTCATTGGTCTCCACCTCAGAATTATATTTCCTTTTGGTGAAAAACCAAGATGCGAAAGATGCCGCAAACGTAGCGAAGATTCCTCCCACAATCATTAACCAATTTCCTCCCATACTGTACATGTCGTATTCCATTATTTCACAATATTTATAAATCTGTTATTTTCCACTTTACTATAAGGATTGTTATCTCTGACCACAGTCTCAAGCACAGTATGTTTCTTCTGGAACCACCTGCACAGAAAAAATTTTTTAGGGGTGTCCACACACTCTTTTTTAGCTGTAGTGACAACTATGAATTCGTTAGTGAACTCCGGACGCACACTGACCTTACCAGGATAGCAGAGTCCCAAATTCACAGAGTACCATTCATTGTCTGTGATAAGAGTGTCAAGATTGAATTCAGGACTGATGAATATCGTATCCTTATGTTCAACGAGAAGAGTGTCTGTCTTGGTCACACTTTTTATATACTGCAACTGCTTCAGATTCTTTTTCTGTACATTAAGATCTTTCAATGCCGTTTGTAATTTGAGAGACACTGAATCATTGAAATAATTGAGCTGGTCTAAAGTTACCTGATATACAAGAGCTTGTTTTTTTAAAGAATCATTCTCACTTATAAGAGCTTTCTCATTGTTTTTGAAAACCCCGGTTTCTTTTTTAAGCCTATGTATGGTATGTTCCATACAAAGAAAAGCACAGAACACCCCTATGATGACAGCGGATATGAGGATAACCACCGTCAATCTGGACTTCAAGATATCTATATACTTCTCAATCATAGGGCAAAAATAGTAAAAAACAAACAACAACTCTTAAGTCTAAATTTGAATTTAAAATTGTTTGAATTCTTTTTTAAATTTCCTCATGATTCTGGAGGTCGTGATCATAGCTTCCGTCTCCCAAGGTCTTAATTCATACGGAGTGTCGTTAGTGTATGTCCTGCCCATCCATGTGAAAACTTTTTTATCCATATCAACAAAAAGTCTACCGTCAAGAATCTGTTTCACATGGACGAGTTCATGACATATAACACTATCCGGATAATTGACACTCTTTCTCATAGATATGAGGAATGTATTCTCCAAAGGTGTTTTATAAATGAACGCATCAATCTTTAAGTCCTTTCCTGACATCTTGTTTAAAAGAGTATCGTTATTAACCATGACCACAACAACATTTTTGTCTATGCCTAAAATCTTTCCAGCATATGTCGCCACAATATTAACATCATACTTGAATCTGTTGGAACAGTTGTTTTTTAATGTCACCATAATTTATTATTTTTGCACCGGACGGTACCTTTTTGGTATACTCTCACGGTATGTTGTCTTTTTGATCTTAGTACTGGCCTGTTCCTTTATGGGACGGGCTTTTTTATTTACATGCCACTCCAAAATATAAGTACCGTTTATTCTGTGTACTTGAATCGCTACTGAAATAGGCATCCAGAGGGGCAACAGCGGAATACAGATACCTGTACACAATCCTTCCTGAAGAATCCTGCAAAGACATCGTGTTGTCTTTGAGGGTGGAAGCCGTGGCAATCGCAGTGAACTCAGGATTTGTTTTTCTGATGGCCACACCGAATTTTTTATGTTCTGCATAGCCAGAAGAAAAACCTCTTGCCGTGGTTGTGGAATCAGCGGTCCATGCGCTATATGTCATGGTGGTGGTATCCACGCCTTGCCATTCAGCATATCTTGGAATAATATGATTTCTTAACTCATCGAGAGTAATCTCAGCGATTCCTTCAGACAATCCTCCCAACACCTCGAGAGGATAATGGCTGTAAGATGCCATGAAATCTCCAAGAGCCAGACTCCACCCTCTTTTTCTCTTGTAGTACGCTGTGCCTGAGGAGTCTCTCCTGATAAATTTTTTATTTTTGGAATATACCATAAGCACAGCGGAGTATTCATGATTTGCCAATAAAGGATGGAAAATTTTCAGGAATTCTTCCTTGACATTTGAATAATTATATGTTCTGATCACCTGTAATACCGGAGGAGCGGCAAGCATCATATATTGGTTATCATATGCTTCCACACCTTTATTCACATCACTGGTTTTCGGAATGCTATATCCTGAGGAATATGTGACTTTAAGAGTGCCGTTTGAAGTGAGCGGGGATCCTGTAATTGTCAAACCTGTAGGAACGGAAAGTCCTATACTTGTGAGTCCTGAAGGGCTGCTGCCACTATTGTTTTTCACATAATCTTCTATGGCTTTACAGCTTGGAAGAGCCACTTCAGAATTATCAATCCATGTTTCGGAAGGTATATAAGAACTTGGCTTCACATTATATCCCCCATTTCCGAGAATAATACCACCGCTTGTAAGGCTTACACCTGCCCTGACATTACCTGAGCTGGAAGAACTTCCTCCACCACTGCTTAGAAGCTGCCAGTCATTGTCTTGTGAGTATTCCACACCGGCACTTGAGATTTTGATTCCCACAGCGTTACCTGAAGTATTGGCACCAAGAAGAATTATTTTAGATTCTCCATTCTCTTTAAGCATCTGTACTGAAAAGTCATTTCCAAGGTTGGCCACAAGACCATTGGCTCCGATACTTATCTTATTGTCAGAAGCGCTGTTTATGCTTACCACCACAGGTTCTTGAGCCTTGGTGTATGTGGTGATGGCTATGCTACCCATTTCTTGTGGTTCTATGTCATAAACCGCAGACACTTTCACATAATAAGTTCCCGCATTCAGGTTTATAGAAAAGGTTGACAATAGAACGCTTGTTGTTCCCAGACTTCCTTCGGAGATAGCCTCAACGCTTTTATATGTAGTGGTGCCGTCTATCAGCTCTATTCTCACAAGAGAATCATAAGAGATATATCCTCCATCACCCTGCACCAGAGCATCCCACCCAAATTCTATAGTTGGAATAGTGACTTTGGTATTATCCGTGTTCACTACAAATGATACCACAGACCAACTTTCAGTGCCTGACGCAGGGCCTTTGATAGTTGTGGTTTTTGTTGTATTCACATTATAATATTGCGGTGTTCCTGTACCTGATATGTTATCTCCAATAATAGTGAGTCTTTCAAGATTGTCCTTGCTGTATAAACTTAATTTATTTTCCCGGATATCTATGCGAGCTTCCGGAGAATCAGCTGTGAGCAAGGAGCGTACAGTCGCCTTATCAAGTATGGCGGTATCCGCAAGGAGCAAATTGGTGGCCATGCTGGAATATTGAGAAATCTTGACCCAGTATGTAGCTCCGAAATAAGGGTCTCCATAACTTGTGACTCTCTTGACCTTGGTGTCCAGCTCTGTCATGGTGGTTGTCGAGGAATCATATGTATACAGTTTGATTCCCAGAACACCGGATGTCACTTTGGTATATAATATGGTGTCTCCGCATATCCAACTATAATAGGCAGTGCTTACTTCATCTACAGTTATTGTGATATCTTTCGTAGTATCGCTCCTATTATATCTTGAAGTGCTTTCTGTTGTCGTTCCTTCAATAGTGGTATAAGTGGTTATATCCAGATATTTATAAACCTGAACAGACTCCGGAGCCACACCTATAGGTATATTACCTGCTCCACGGACAGCTTTATAATAAGTACGGCTGTCTAGAGTGCCATTTGTAGTATATTTAGCTACACTTACGATGTGTATCATCTCGTTGTTCCCCCAATATTGTTGTGTCGACACCCAGTCTCCGCAATAAGAATATATAGGGGATTCCCCATAGTCAGACAATACAGGAGTGTCCCAAGTAATTATTCCTGTTTTTCCATTCTTATATCCTGTGCAAGAATACAATGTTCCTTCCTCCACAAAATTTTCAGAAGTGGAACTTGAAATTTTGAAATACACAGAATCTGTATATTTGGATACAGAAAGGTCTTTCACATAATATATGTAGAAAGAGTGTGTGCTTTTATCTTTAACATTGAAAGTGAAAGTTTTATTTCCTGATTGGCCGGACACCCTGCCTGTAACTTCTGTCGTAACGGTGGACACATCCATATCAAGTTTTCCAACATAAGCCCAATCACTACCATCCTCATTATTGGTTTTCACATTGACATCCACATTATATGCCGAAAGTTCGGAGGATTTCACAGACACTTTGACACACTGTAGAGTGTTGTGTGCCTCACTTCCCTGTATCTGATAATAACCATAATATGCAGATGTTTTATCCGTGACTCTGGTAAGAGTGAAATCTTTTGTGCTTTTTCCTGATAAAGTCTGTGTGGTCACAACCTCGACAAGATATGTTCCTGACACTGCGACAGTTCTCCTCCATCCTTCTGGAGGGTAGGCTGTACCTTGTGCCGGAGTATCAGGCATTTTAGGGCTGTTTCTATATGCCAGCATCACAGAATCTCCGTCACTTCCATCTCCTCCATTCTTACCGTCCTTCAAAAGGTCAACATCTTCAAAATCCACAACATTCCCATTCACTTTAAGAGAGAATTTTATCTTACAATAACTAAGACAATCGTTCTTGGTGACAGTTAAAGAGTTTGAATAGTCATGTTCTGAAGATTCCACATTGTCCCCTCTTGAAATATAAGTATAGACAATATCAGGATTTGTAATTTCAACGACAGGGTTCTCTCCGACCTGCTTATATGCTTTGGCTGTAAGGGTGGAAGGATTCACAGTTCCATCATTCTGATTATATATACAGGAACTGTAATTCAGAACCAACCAGTAGCTTACCGCATCCTGACCGTCTGTTCCAGCCATTGATTTGCTTACAGTCATTGTTTTTGTAGCCAGTACATTCCCATCCAGAGAAGCGCTGACGATTATTTCTACAGAAGTACCACTGAAATTGAAATCCGAAGAGAAGGTGAGTGTTCCTGTAGAAGTGTTTATGGAGACCCCTGTGGCTGTGGTAGATAATGAATATATAGCATCAGTGACTTCCGTTGTACCATAATATAACCTCGCGATACATTCAGGTCTTATAGCTCCCGCAAGAATATTTCCCTCGGAATCAGCGTTGATCGAGGCATTGTCATTTGTCAGCGTGAGGTTATAAGCCGATTTTCCGTCCTTGCCATCCTTGACTATATACACAGTCTCAGTGTCTATGATTGTTCCTTCGTAAAGGAGCACGAATTTTACATGATCATAGAAATGAATAATGTCTGTCTGGGCGATACTCGGATATAAAGATGTCTGTGTGGCAAGATCATATGTATAAGCCTTGGTGTCGGAATCCACATAGTACATCAGAGACACACCTCCGGTAATCTCCTTATAAGCTTGTTTGCCTGACTTTTTATATACTTTACAAGTAAGAGTGCTATTGGAAAATGTACCTGTCTCCACATAGTATTTAATGTTGTTTACAGAAGGTACTATATTGTATGCCTCACCGTCAGCACCCTTTTTAACGAACGCAAGTGTATATGTGCAAAGTCTTGACGTGCCTGCGGTATCATCACCTAAAAGTGTGACAGGTATTTTATATTCATCCTTGAGAACTTCGGTTCCATTAGTCAATGTACCTGTGATGATACATTGTTTCTTGTCAGAACTGAAGCTTTTGGTGAAAGTTATATTAGATGGAAGTTCTGAAGTATCTATAATACAATCCTTCAATATCATAGGGTCAGTACCGTCGTATAGTATGGCTGTGGTGGTGACCGTTATGGCAGAATCAAGATTGTTCAGAATACCGTCAGAACCTACCATGATATAATCCGCATCATTGGTTAGGTCAGCGATTTTATTACTTGAACCATCCATACCTTTTTCTCCATCCACCCTCGCATATGTCGGAAGCCCATCCTTTTCCCAGCCGGAATTATCTATAGTGGCTTTCATTTTCTGGACTTTCATCCAGAGATAATATTTGACAGTGTCATAGTCTGAAGGTTTTTCCGGAGTGCCGTCATTCCAAGAACCTGAGATTACAGGTTCTGTGGTACTGCTTGCGGTGCTCAGATCTGTGGAATATGCGAAACTATATTCAGTATATGGAGATTTTGTACCATCAGGACCTGAAGGACCTACTTCTCCTTCAACTCTTGTATATGTCACAGGGTGGTCTACGGTATCTACTTCCCAACCTGTGTTTGTGGAATTGACTTTATAATACACCACACACATCCATAAGTAATAGTTTACTCCACCTGTCTCTGTTTGGGGTAAAGGATATTCCGGCGGGGTATTATACCAATATGGATGTCTTTCTTCCGTCCACACATCAAGATCTTTCGGAGGTGTTGTGAAGGTGCTGCTGACACTTTGTGAGGAGTATGCGAAATAATATGATAGATAAGGTTTTAAAGAACTGTCTTTTCCTTCTCGAAGGAATGGTATAGTCTCTTGATCCTGCCTTACATATGTACCTCCATTTGACACATAATAGGAAACTACCAGTTTCGTGAATTCTTTATTCACATCAATGATTTTACTTTCCGTGATTTCATCGATCTGTTCTGTTATTGTACTGCCGTCAGGCATAAGAAACTCACACAGAACTTTGCCTTCCTTTGTGGATAAAGGCGCTGAACCTCCTTCTCTGACTTTCTTTGTAATTGTTATCTGCTCAGGAGTATACACACCGCTGTTAGGATTATACGCCACAACGCTGTCAGATAGGGAAAGACTGTATAGTTTTACATTCGCCCCACCTTCAACACCTGTGAGAGTGTATGTTTTTGTGTCAGTATAATCAATACTATTATAGGTAATACTTACAGTAATATCAACAATTACCCTATTAGACACAACAGTTCCCTGAAGAATTTTGAAAGAAAGTTTTCCTGTGGTAAGATAAGTGGTTTTATCGGTCAAATCAACCCATCCTGTAGGTAAAGTGTATGATACAGATTTAAGCGGGCTTATCTTTGTAAGTCCTACATGGAAATTTATGGTTGTTTCCAAAGTTTCATCACCGAGAGTCTTGCCTTCACTATCAAGAGCGACCGCATCAATTTCATTACTTAAATCAAATGTTATAGCACTCTCTCCTCTTGACCCGAGTACCTTAGGTGTCCATACCGATGTGTCGTCAGGTCTCACACCTATGGTGGTGGTTTTACCTGTATGTATATATGTGCCGACAATACCATCTGGAGATACATAAGTCACAGTATCCATCCAATAATAAGGGAACAGGTCACAGTTGGGATTTTCAAGAGTATAAGTACCTCTATAATATTCTATAGGCTGAGGCTCATCTCCATACTGACTCTGTACAAGAACACCTCTTAAAGAGAGCTGCTTTTTCTCAGTATCAAATTTTATATAAGTAGTATCGCTATCTCTGTGATTCCTATTTCTTGTGCCCACATACCAGTCACCATAGGTATATTGCATCATCTTACTGTTTCCCGGAGTGGCGCTATCCACATTATAGTAAAGTCCATACACATCTTTACCATACAGATCATAAGGACCTGAAGTGTATCCTGCTTCTCCCTCTACATTTGATGCAAAATACATTGTGGTTCCCACACCCTGATACATTCTATGTGAAGGAGCGTCAGAACCATATGCGGATATTATCTGTGCAGCTTGTCTTGTAGGGTCATGTCTATGTCCCAACTGTACTATAGTATCTCCAAGAACAGGAACATCACTGCCTGTGTCCTTGTCATTCTGAGAAAGATCTATAAAATCCTCTCCGGTGTTCACGACAAGTCTCCAATAATATCTGTTTCCAGACAGGTCAGAAGTGTCGGTATAATCATATATATTCGAAGCGTTGAATGTCTGGCATTTAGCTTGGTCTCCCGCAACAAATTGATTGATTATCTCTGTACCGTCCTCATCTTCTTTGGTAAAATAACACCTGAATACAATATCTCCTACCTGACAATAAGTTTTATATTCTCCTGTCTCGGAATCAAGATATTTATTTCCCTGTGTGATCGCGTCTATATCAGACTGCTGCAAAGTAAGTATCTCCACCCTGCTGCATTCCATAGCCGCAGGACTCAGAATAATAGAACCTCCTACTGATTTCAGTTCTTCTATTGTCAGCTGTGTGAAAGTGGCTTTCTTTCTTACGGTAAGATAGTCCACCTCCACAGATGTCTGCAGAGTGTTATTTCTGTCATAATATGCATTGATTCTTCCTCCCGTGACCCCCGGCTCAAACTTGTCACCTAAAGTTATTCCCGCACCCTTCGCACTGTTGGCGAAAGTCAGATTATATGCGGTGGTATCATCCTTATCTTTTCTCAAGAAATGGTCTTGAATAAGAGGCATGATATTCTCATAGGTGACCATTGATTTGATAAGAGAATACAGGTCTTGCACTCCGGTGATTCCTTTAAGAAACTCCTGTAGCTCTTTCCATGTGTTTATAATGTTGTCAGAGTCTGTTCCTTCAAGAAAATTATTCAGTTTCGCCGCAAGATTATTTATCGCCGTGTAGACATCCGCAAGATGAGATTTGTTTATCTGCTCTGAAGTACCTGAAGCAAGCATTTTCCACAGATATGCCTCCTCAAAATTCACATTGAAAAACTTTGAAAAGTATAATATGGATTTCCTGACCTCGGCATAATCTATTACCGAAAACATCATGGTGTTGTTCGAGAATATAAGGTCTGTCTTCATCTCCGACACAAGAGTGTCATCTGAAAAAGAAGTTATGGTTAGGTCTGTTTTGAATTGTACAACAGACCTATTGGCAACTATACCGAGGTCCTGTGTGGACATCATTATATCCCCACGATAATCGGTATTGCCGGATGTCATTGTCAAATCAGTATTCAATTCCATATCACAGGCTTCTTCCAAGAAGTGAATCCTTTACCACAAAACCTCCTTTATCATCAGTGATGAGAGGTGTTCCTGAAGAATCTATAAGGGCTATCTCCACGGTACATTCACCAAGAAGTTCCCGTGTATCCTTGGATTTTAATGAAAAGCTGTACACACTATAATCCGAACCTTCTCCTATGGTTATAGTTCCCGTTATATCCTTGTCAGAACTATTCGAGGAGAACAACATTTTCTTGTTCTTTGTCTCACAGACTATCATAGCCTTCACAGTATATCCTGTGAGATTCTGTATGTAGGTCCAGGAATCTCCTACTTTCTGCTGGAAATGACCCCTGAAATTAACCACTTCACCTTGATTTATCATATTACTTACTATTTGAAATAGGTTTCTTGTTTATCTGTTTTTCTTTAAGCTTCAACTCTTTGCTTGTCTTATCCTTGTCAAAGTTGAATTTATCCCTGTCAAGCTTAAGGCGCTCGTCAAACTCCCTTATCTGTTCGTTGAGTTTATCCTTCGCCTCCTGTGTGTACTCAGGTTCCTGAATACCATCATTCCTCATCTCCTGCTGCATGGTGGCTATAAGCAGTTTGGTGTCATTGTCACGCTGGTTCATAGCATCCTGAAGCTGTATTTTTTTCTGCTCTGTCTGCTGTTGCTGTTTGGCTATCTGCTGTTGGGATTCAAGTTGTTGCTGCTGAGCCTGTGACTGTCTTTCAGACATTGCTCTCTCATCCTTTTCCACAAGCCTCTGCTTCTCTACAAGAGATGTAGTGCTGTAGATTTTGAACAGGGTGGAAAAAGACACCATCTGATTTTGTAAAGCTGCCTGTGCATAAGTCTCAAGTTTCTGTGCGAATTCTTGTGTCTGAGAACTGCTGTCCACAACAAGGCCATAGTCATTTTCCGAGAAATCATCACCGTCAATCTCCACAAGTTGGAGAGTACCGTCGGAAAGTAGATATTGGAACTTCTTGTTTCTTCCTCTCAAAGCTATCTTCGCTGTCTCAAGGAAGCATTCATACACTCTTCTTTTCAAATCCTCATGTTCCACAAAAAGCCATTCTGTGATGTGTGAAGACTGTAAAGTCGCTCTTTCCACACCTCCGACAGTTTCCCTGTTGCTTACCTGACCTTCCCTCTGTCTTGTGATACCACATACCTCGGACATCTCAAGTTTGATAAATTCAAGAAGATTGATGTATTGCTGGATGACATTACCAAGTTCTGCATCTATGACACCATTGGAAGCATTGTTCAAAGCCCCGGCTATTTTACCTGTGGCCGCACCCTGTTGACCTTCATTGAAACTGTCTGTGACATAATATCCAAGAGCTTCCATAAAATACACCCACTTGTCTGTAGACCATTTATTAGGTTTCTTTGCGAAATCTATGGATACAAGTTTACCCTTGTTTCTCGCTATCACCCTGTTGAGTCTGTCATGGATAATATCATAAAGATAGTTATACTGTTTCATCATGTCAACAAAGGAGTATGCCCTCTCCTCGTTAATGTTATACACAGTGCCTATAATACCAAAATGACACAGTGAAGGATTTGAAATCCTATTATATTGAATCACCCTCGGCCGCATGTTCACATAGATATCCTCCCCTATCCTTGTGCCTTCCCACGCCTGGTTTATCCACCTGTTCTCCTCAGTTTCTCCAAGATCAGGATTGCAGGTGTAATTCTCGGAATAATAATTTATCAGTTCCTCACCTGTCTGTGGGTCATAAGAAGTGACTTTTTTTATCTTTCTTCTTGATTTCCAATAGATTCTCAATACACGGATATTTCCTGCCTCATCAAAAGGAGCATTGACTTCAGTGTCGGCGTTGCCAAAAATAAATTCATTGAATTCAAGAGGTTCCTTAGGGTTGACAAATGAGCCGTCAGCACGCACAAAAGCAAGTCTTTCATCTACATTGCCCATATCATCCGAACTTCCGGTAGTATCATTATAAGTAAGATTGTTGATATATTTCATGTCTTTCTCTGAAAGGAAATCATGGTATACATCCACAACCTTGCCGGGATTCCAATAATCGTCGATGATTATCATGTCAGCATCCTCCACCCTGTTGCTGAACCCATTGCGAAGTATCTGTATTTTCTTAGGATTCACTCTATATAGCACAGGTTCACCGCTGACTATATCACACTGGTATATCTCCTCAGCGACTGTCAAAGCATCAACAAAACCCTTGTTGAACAATGCAGGAATGTTGTACTCCTTATTATAATGATGGAGAAGTGCGTTGGCACGTACTTCACGCATATCCTGATATTGGTAGGTGAAGAACTCTTCTATCTCATCAAGTGCCTTGTTCAGCTCGTCCTCAGACTGCGCCTTGCTTTGCACAAACTCCTGAAGTCTTGTGTACACAGCATCTCTTTTTTCATTTTCCATCTCCGAGATACTGGTAGGATTGGTCACGACAACCCTGCAATCAAACACTCTCTTGGACTCCTCTCCACGAAGAACATTCAGTTTGCTGTTCATAATAGGATAATGAGGAATCTCCTCAGGAACAAAATCCGCTTTAATGTCCACAGGATTAAGCATACCTTTAAGGTCAGCCATATGCAACTTACCATTAAGCAGGTCGTAGTTTATTTGTTTATGCCTCACCGTGTTTCTCACATAACTTGAATTGGCACGGAGTTTATTCGCCGCCCAGTCCACGCATCTCTTCCTCCATTCCTTGGTTTTCTTGGAAAGGGGCAGCTGCTGGGAAGGGAAGCCTTTAACATCTATCATAATTCATCAATTTAACAAATACAAAATTATCCAAAATGAATAATTCAAACAAGAGAAAAATTTACAGAAATATAAAATCAATGTATTAATTACTAAATTTCCACATCGTCAGGTTCCTGACCTCCTGCATAGTTCTTTGTGAAGAAAGAATCCTCATCATTATAATCCCTTTTATAAGACTTTTTACTTCCCTGTAGGTCTCCATTATATGTGATAAGTCGATCTTCACGAAGAAGCATCAGCATACCCATTGCGGAAACACGGTCAAAATTACCATCAGGATTCCATTGGGAAAGTTCCATAAGCAGAGCCAGATTCTCTATAGTGAAAAGATTCTGGATAGTCACCTCTTTTCCTTCTCCATCTTCAATCACCACGGAAGCTCTCTCCTTAATAAGCCAGTTTCTGATAAGGGTTCTCGCATAATTATTAACTCCCTCTGTAGCCTGTGTCCCTTTGAGTTTATTACCTATCTGTCCACCCTTGACCATATCTTTATCTTTAAGAAATTCAAGAGTGTCAGTGAGTAGATAAAGACAATTCATTCTGCTGAAATATGCAAAAAGACCCTTCTTATTATTTTCATAGTTCAACCTTGCATTGTAAAAAAGAAGCATCAATCTGCATATTTCAAAGTAGTCATCCGCAAATGTCGGTCTTCCTGTATATTCTGCCACTATGCTGTCAGTCCATAAATCCAGTATGAAAATAGACCCTAAGGACACTGTTTCTGAGGCATCGTCGTCATAAGGATCTCCGCCTGCTATGTATCTGTTACTGAATACTTTACCATCTATACCACGTTCTGGCATCTTAATAATTTCAACTGCTCCTTTACAATTTTTGTTGTCTTTATGGGGAAAGTATCTGATAGGCTGATCTGCCGTAGGAACAAATTTCACATTGCCGTTGGATTCCATGATAAGATTTCCTGCATAATGGGAGTTTTGTATGCTTTCATCTTCATTAAGTTGATTTATCCTATCCAGCAAAGACGCCACAGGGAACATGGTACTGTCTCTACGCATGATAGCTTCCTGAAGGGTTAAAGGATTTTCTGCCTTTGTCCTTGTCAAAGCCATAGGATCAGTACTGTTATATTTGACTGTATATCTATTATTACATATTTCAAGAACAGCTTTAGTCACATCTGATATTCCGTCATGATTATAGCACCCTTTCCTATTAACGGGAGCACCAAAGAAAAAGATGGAAGTACCTTTACCTTGAGACCCTTTATCATAGACATTTTTAAAAGGTAAAATATTGTAACCTAAAGGGTTATATATCATTTCCTGAGCACCTGCAAAGTCTGCACCCTCAGAGCCTCCTGTTCCAATCGCTATAATAAGCCCAAATACAATATCACCTTCTTGAACTGATGGAAGAATAACTCTATAGGTATCTGTTATCTTAGGGAAGTTACCAAACTCTTCGATTATAATTCTGGAGCTTCTTTTTCCACGAGCTTTGTCAGGGTCATCTTTAGCACTGATTCCTATAACTTCATTCAAAGTACCTCTTTCCACACCTGTGTCTACATCAAGATATCCCATTTTCCACTGCATTTCCTGAAGAGACCTTTTCAACATCTTGCTTGGAAATTGAGTTTGTTCCGTGAGAAAATCTTTAATATCAACAAACTTATTAAGTGTGCCGTCCTTAGTAAGATATTCCTTTTGATAAGCCATTACCAACGCTCTTACCTTCTGACAATTTTCTTTATTTTCACCTACCACAAATAATTTAGCGAGGATAGAGGCAACACTATAAGACTTTGAAGCACCTCGCTTTGCTATTTCCGCAAAATGATGTGCCTCATTTCTTGCTTTTTCTATACCCTTGAACCGCCAGTCAATTCCTTCCCAAAATTCCGGCAAATCCACTATACGGTCCGCCACCTTAGTACCTTTCCTGATCTTAGACTGAATAATAGGACAGTAGTTAAGATAAAAATACATATCTCCAGTAATCCAAGCTCCATCCGGTCTGACCATGCCCTTCCAAATCCTATCCAATTCAGTGTAGAACCACCTGCCAAATTCTGAGTTAGGATTGGCATTGGGTCTTAGATTTGTGAGTGTACCATATTGCTGATAATGAAGGGCCGTAGGTCTGAAATAATCTGTGTTCTCCACTATAGGAGGGTTACTCAAATCTATGATAGCCCTGCCCTTGTCATCCTTAGGTAAATCCTGCACATAAGGCCTGTCGGCACTGATAAGATTCGCTATATAAGGAATGCCGTTGATAGCCTCGAAAAACTCATTTTGGACTTCCTGGGGATAACTATCCACAGCAAGCTCCTCAAGAGTTGATTGATATTTGTTAAATTCCATCACACATTAAAATCTTCAAACAATTTTTTCTTCTCATTTCCTCCTCTCGCCCTGCCCTGCTCCTCAATCTCTTTAGTCACAAGTTTTTCTGTTTCCATAAGGTCTTTGGCAAGTTGTGGTATCTGTTTGATGGCGGTAGTCACGGATGATACAGTGTATATAGGCCTGCCTTTGTCATCCGTAGCATTGAGGTCCACATCTCTGAGAAACTGTCTTACTTTGTCCACAGCTATTCTTGTGTCTTGAAGAAGCATCGTGGACGATGTGGTGGTGAGTTTTCTGTATATCTCCATAGCTTCAAGCAATTCTTTTGAAGGCTTAAATTTAGATTCAAGCCCTTCCTGTTCTATGATTGCCTGTGCCCTCTCGTCATCATCAATGATATAACTGTAATCACTGCGAGGATCAATCATAAAATACAGGTAGCTCATCTGTTTGAAAAAATTTTCTTTATTGACAGACCTGTCGGCGTTGAACAACCTTCTTATAGGCTTGACAAGAAACGCCTCATCGGAAATATTCAGTCTGTAATCTTTAAATTCCAATAACTTCATACATTATAAATTAAAAAGGCGGACTTTACAGCCCGCCTATTGTTTTATCCAAGCACCAACGAGGGGGCGTTCTGCACTGCAGGACTATCTACCTCTTCATATCCTCCTTCAGGAATGATGTAGTCCACATCGTTGTCATGAATGAAGAAATATTCCTCATCGTCGAGAATCACACATGGAATCTCATATTTGTCAGATTTGGTCATATGCTGCATAGAAGGGTCATCATTCTTCAATGAATTCTCTTTGTATGTCCTGACCTTGAACCTGTCAAACATGATATGCACAAGGTCTCCTTTTTCTATACCTCTGACATTGGGTCCTACCTCAACAACTCTCTGGTAATCTCTGTAGGCATCAGCACGCTTATCAGGAATAAGAATACCCCCCACAGTAGTGGCATCAACCATATATCTTTCAGCAGTCGTCACAATTCCGTTCCATGTTGGAATTATCTTCTTCACTTTTATGTTCTTCATTTTCTTTCAATTTATTATAAAAATTTTTCTTTCTGATATAATTATCGTACAGACAATAAATCTTACCTATTCTCGGAATGCCGAACACCGTGTAATACTTGTTGAATTCCTCCTCAGTTATAGTGTTCCTGAGAGGTACTTTCTCTATGTTTTCACGAAGGCATTTCCAATAATTCTGATACACTTCCTGTACTACATCCGCAGGAATGTCAAGCTGGGCGGCAACCTTCTCATATATCTTCTTATTTGCTATCGGCATCTTTGTTAAGATTGAAATAAATGAGAAGCTTGAAACTGTTGGCTCCTTCTGTGATAGTAGGTATAAGCCTTGAGTTTATCCTGCCGTCCACAATAGCCTTACTCTTCTTCAAAGCACTCATCACCATATAAAGCTGGGGAGCGGACATATTAAATTCCGCCATGACCCTCTTCCTTGTTTCCTTGCTCAGAGTAAACCTGTCAAGAAGCTCGGGATCAGAGATGTTCTTGCTGAGTTTAAATCTGTGTTTCAAGAAAGCGGCAAGAACATCCATCTGATTCCCTGTAAGATGATGAATGAATCTCAGGCTCTCCAACCAATGTCTGAAGAACCCGTTTTCCAAAGAAGAAGATATTGGAATTATGCTGTCCACTTCAATCTTCTTCTTTTCCATATTACTCCTCCTCTTTCTTTTCAAAACTGTTGTCAGGAGTCAAAGCCTGCTGGATTTCCTCAGCACAAGACTTGACAAAGTCCTTATCGAACTTCTCAGAATTCTTCACCACCTCAAAGAGGAATTCTACCCTTTTGAGAGATGCGGCGATGTTTGATTCCTGAAGAGCGACATTCAGTTCGTTGCACTTCTTCTTGTAGAACTCCTTTTCCTGATACCACTGCTCAGCGGCAAGTTTCAACTCATCAAAAGTGAGTTCCTTCTTTTTTGTTGTTTTCTTCTCTTCCATAAAACAATATTGTTAAGGTTTTTTATGATATTTCTTCTCATATATTTGCTGCCAAGTGAAAATATCGGTAGTCTCTATATCCGCACTGCCACACTTGCCGCAGTAATCAATTCCTTCCACCGTCTTCACAAGAAGCGACAGGCAGTGTCTACAATAATAAACAGGTTCCAAATCATAGCTGTTCATTTACACAAAACTTTTAGTTTATTATTCATACCCTTTCCATGATAAAATCTCCTTGAGCCTGTAGCAGGACTTGAACCCACAACCATCTGAGTACAAAACAGACACTCTACCAGTTGAGCTATACAGGCTTTATACATTCAGACATATAATTCATAATCTGAAGTAGTTGCTGCAAATATAAAGAAATTATTTATATAAACAAATAATCGTTATAAAAAATCTTTATTTTTTATTTATCACTCTCTGTTCCTGCCATCAAACTCCTCTATAGGTGTAGCAAAATCCTTTGCAAACTTCCAAGCATCGAACAATATATCAGGAACATTGAGAGTTTTAAAAAACATGTTAATAATCTTTGCACCTGTGTCAGCTCCTACTGTTCTAAGTGTAGTTCCATAAGTATTATTTAGCACTCTACCTGCTAATCCTGTAACATTAGCAGCTTGTCTATTATCTTCTCTAAATGTTCTTTCTTCTTGAGGTTTTTGGTTAGCGATATCATATATATCGTCTACAATACCTAATTTTGGATGTAAAGCCAATAAATCTGTGAGTAAAACTCCTGCTTTTCTTAAGCGCTTCATCAGGTAAGGATGTTCTGTAATCCAATGGTCAAATTTACTCCACTCTTTACCTTGTGTGATAGTTCCTGTGTCTGGATCATCTGTTTCTTTTGTTGAGGATAGAGAGTCCCCCCCCTGAGCATATGTATTATAATGAGTCTTCATTCCTTCAATATCCCGGATACCATTCTTAATATAAATACGCATCAACTGTTGTTTGTCAGATGCGGACAAAGTGTCCCAAAATTTTTTCATATAGTGATAATTTTTGTTACAAATATATACAAAAAACAGTATAAAACAATCAAGGGAAGGTTTCTCTTCCCCAGACATCAATAGTAGCAGTCATCACAAAGATATTGTCTCGCCACATCAAACATACTTTCACTCAAATCTCCCATTAAATATTGATATTCTTCTGATATAAAGTCAATATTACAAGCTTCTGCTATGTAAGAAACTGTATGTCCTTTCTCATGTGCATAAGTGTTTTGAAATTCTCTGGGAGACTCTGCAGGTCCTATACCGATATAGCTTATTCTTTTCATCATGTCTGTGTAAGTAAACCCTGTATTCATCTCTTTGTTTTCCAGTAAGTTTTGAACGCTTTTCAAAATATTTTCTCCACACCCTGAAGATATCAAAGTATCCAATATTATATCTTCATCATACCCTGACTGACAATAAAACACCACAATAGTCCAATCATATATTGGTAGATATATTATCTGTATTGTCATAGCACATCCTCCCAAGGAATAGCTGTTCCAGAGCCTATACAATCCGCATAAAACCGTGTGAAAGGCATTCCTTCATAACCATCCACATCATTAATGTAATCCTGTACAAACTTCACGAGATGATAATCATCCGATATTGAAGATCCTGAATAGTCCGCCTTGCACATGTTAGCCGCATAGACTGCATCATACAGGAAGTCAGTATCTAACTTCGCACTGTTCGCATTAAAAAGAGTCTCAAGACTTTCTTTGGTGAACCCTACAACTCTTTCTTTTCCCGAACCTGCTTTTCTATACATTCTTGATGCGGCCCATTCACACATCTTCTTATTGAAATGCCAGCCATTTTGTGCGAGGTATTCTTCCATTCCTGAAGGAAACCTATCTCTTATATCTAGTCTCATAATAATCAAATTAAGGGTGAGGAATCCACATTCCCCACCCGGGTTAAACTATCTACGATAAGGTCTACGCTCGCCATAAGACTGACCGTAATGTGACTCAGCCTCTTTCATTGCTTTACGATAACCTTCCTCGTAACCACACTCATAAGCTTCCTCTGCCTCGGAGGATTTGCTTCTCATACCAAACCTATGTCCATATCTGGAATCATCTCTGGTATCATCATTTTCTCTTATTTCCCACATCCTCATTTTCTTCTGTGTTTTTAGTTAATTTCTCAAGTAAAGACCTATTAACACTCATAAGTTCATCCACACTTTTAGTGATGCTTCCTAACTGAGTTTTAAGGCTTTCTATTTCATCTTTCTGTCTTTGTTTTTCAGCAAATTCAGGATTAAAGTCAGACAGGATTCTATCACATTCTGTGACAATATTTTTATGTGTTTCAATACTATCAATAACATCAATACTTTTCTGTTTGATATTGAGTATTTCAGCATTCATTGCTTCTTTATTTCCTGACAGTATTATTTCCTCACCATTTGCAAAGGAATCTGCAATATCTCCCTGTGCAGGTATGCCCGAGAAAGTAATGTTATTATTGTTAATTTTAGTAACAATATCAACTATCATTTCTTGAGTCTGTCCAAATGCAGGAGGTATAGCATATTTTGGTTTAGGAATTGAAACACTTGTAACATATCCTGTCTCTAAAGTAGGAATTCCACTCTTATGGAACACATATATAGGGCTATTAGGTCTTAAACTTTGAAACATAAATTAATGAATTAAGTATTCAACAATCTGAGTAATCCTGTAGTAGAGTCGTAGAATCCAATGTATATACCATCACCGGGGAAATTAGCAGTAGTTAATGCAGCACCTTGAGCATTGTATACAGGAACTGTAGAATCTGATACTCCGGATGTGGTAAACTGTATAGGAACTGCTGTTTCCGGTGCAGTATCAGTCCCAGTGATTCTTATGAAAAGTTGTCCCTGAAATGAGTATCTTACATAAGGATGTTGATTGAAAGTAAATGTTTCTGCTGTTGTAGTTAAGGAAACACTCTGACTTTCTATACAAGGAATTCCTCTCTGATTAACATATTTAAGAATAGTGTTGGCCATATCTCAAGCCCTCCTACGCCCAAATACTATTGTTTCCGTACAAGTTATAACCTAAATTGTAGGCTGCTGCCGTTGGAATGGCGGTAGCGCAACTGTAAGGAAGGGTGACGGTCTGCGGGAGTTTACTCTTAATGTCGTTAACCTCAGTAGCAATAGGAGTGACAACAGAGGCAATATAAGCCTGAATCTGAGCAGTCTGATTAGCATTGGAAATCTGAGATTCAAGAGAGGATTTAGTCTCACGAAGAGAATCAATCTTGTTCTGCATTTCACGCATCTCCAGCTGACAGAACTTATCATTAATTACTGAGGTCTGCTGGTCTATTTTACCTCCAAGAAGGGCTGTCTGTTCTGCAGTTGCAATACGAGTTTCATAGCCCTGTGTGGTCACGAGGAGCTTGTTGTCACAGCAGCACTGAGCAAGCTGACTTGCAAGAGTCTGATTACCAGCCTGAATAGCATTGATAACTTGCATACCGCTCATACCTACTTGATTACCTACGGATGCAACGCTACTCTGAACCGCATTGATAGCAGTCTGAACAGTATTTATATCACAGTTAAGTGTTGTAGAGAGAGCAGAAATAGCATTACCATTACCATTAATTGCCTGAAGAAGAAGGTCTCTGCCAAAGTCATTGTTCAGCTCGTTGCCCAAGCCATTTGAACTATTACCGAGGAAGCCGTTGCCTCTCCAACCATAGAGGAAGAACAGGAATATAATCCACATCCAACCTCCGTTACCTCCGAAGCCTCCGTTGTTGCCCATCATAGCGAGGAGGGTGTTCGGGTCGAGACTTTTTGACGCTGAGTCAAAAACATAAGTTTTAGAATCTTCTGCCATAGAAAAATTTGTATTAAAGTTAAACAATCTTTGTAAAGCTCTACGATAGCAAATATACTACGGCAAATCCCGAATACATAACAATGCCAAAGCCCCTCGCAGATTGCTCTGAAAGGGGCTTTTTCGTGGTAACGTTATTCATTATGATTACAGACTCGGAACTTATGCTTGCGCGAATGGATAGCAAGCCACACGAAAAGTGCAACTCCAATAAGAAGCATCAGCAACCTCATCGGAACGAGGAACTCCCCGAATCCTCCGGCTGCTTGCTTCGCCATACAAGAAGTAACTCCGTAGGTGTAGCCAATGAAGTACCGATGAAGGTTGCAAAAACCAAGACCCTTCGAGAGTACCATTGTCCCCACAGTCGGTACGGCAGGAAGCGTGAATACCCTCTCTATGATGACCTTGTTTGTCGGGGTGGCTTTATCGAATACAAGGGCGAACACATAAAGAAACATTACGAGTGCCGATACTATCGGAACGTACTTAATGAAAAGCACACAAGTCTTGAGTCCTGTCGTTTTCATAACGCATCACTTTTGATTCTTGAGATACCTGTCCAAGTCACGTTTCGTCCAGTGCAGTTCCTTGAATCCTTGGGATTTCTTGCCTCTCGGAATCTTCTCCTCGCGAACAAGCGAATCAAACTTAGAACGGCTCATTCCGAGGTAAGCGCAAGCGGATTCCTTGCTCATTGGAGTGTCTTTCCGCGAGTATCTTGCGATGGCTTTCATTACAGAAAGAGCCTCTTCCTCCGTGAGGTTGGAGTTGCCCGCATCTATATCTTCGATGATACGGACGAGGTGGTTTCTAATGGCTTGAATAAGGCTACTCATAATATATTTCGTTTTAATTGGTTAAACCTTCGATGCAGGCTTCCTCCTCTATCTCCTCCCTGTCTGCGCTCTCGACCTCCGCTCCCTGACGCACCACCATGCGAACCCCGCCGCAAGCCCGGCCATCACGATGCCGAATACGA
>CAVAON010000002.1:0-23756 GCA_963590215.1 Anaerovoracaceae bacterium
GCATGTGTTAGGCACGCCGCCAGCGTTCATCCTGAGCCAGGATCAAACTCTTAATTAAATGGTATCTAAAGCTTTTTGAAAAGCATTTAAATCTCTGACTCGATAAACGCGTTTGCGTTCTCGCTATTGTTTGTTTTTTTCAAAAGAATTGTACGTGAATCCATTTAGAATTCTTACCAATCTGATGATTGATTGTACTGTTTAATCATATTGGAAAACCGTAGTTTTCCTGACTAAATCTTTACACTATGGAGTTTTCAATGTTCACGTTCGCGTTTGTCGCGAACATTTAGTATTCTATCTCAACTGCTCTGTTTTGTCAAGAAGTTTTTTCAACTTTTTTGACTTTTTTAATGAGCTGTTTATTTAGAACACCGCTGTCTGCCTTTCGGCGACAGCTATATTAGCTTACCAAACCACCACCCTTTTGTCAATCCCTTTTTTGAAATTCTTTTCTAAAAGTTTTTGCTGCCTGTTCGGCAGCTTCCAAACCCTCTGTTATATGCGTTTATGAAGGCCGAAGCCTATGTACAATATGACTCCTATCAGGTTGTATATAGCAAAGAACAGATACACTCCTCCGCCGCCCCGACTGTCAAGTATAACTCCGCCTATCATCTGGCACACTATAGTGCTGGCGTTTGAGCTTATGGCGTAGTATCCCGACACAGCAAGCCCTGTAAGTCCTGCCGGAACAACCTTACCTATATATCTGATGACTTCTACAAGAACAATGCCATTTACCATTCCCTGCAGGAAGAACAGCGCAGTTATTGCTGCTGCCGGCGGGCAGGTTGCATACCAGCTGTATCTGATTACCGATATTATCATTCCCGTCAGAATCATTTTTTCGAGTGTGAAGCGGTCGGACAATTTTTTGGACCACGCCATAAACGGAGCTTCACTTCCCACCATAAGAAGCATAGCCGCCGCCATTCCCGCCATACTGCCTCCGCAGTCACTGTAGAGAAACGTAAAATATGTATTGTTGGCTACGTTGGTACCGCCCACGAAGAATGCGGCAGCAATCAGTTTTAGATATTTTTTGTTATGAAGCAGCGCCCCGAAGCCTGATTTTTCTGCCGAGGCTATCTCCGCTATCTGCGCTTCACATTCATCAATCAGCACATTCTGTTCTTTTTTCATTGAGGCTGTAAATACCGCAGAAAGTATATAGCTTGTTGCGTACATAAAGAATATGACTCTCAAATCCACAGCGCCTGCAATCCTGCCCGAAATGAAAACTCCCAGCGCATAGCCTACAGCTCCCCACATCCTGGCAGAGCCTAAAGCCTTGCCATCTTCAAGGCACATTGCATCCACAAGCCCCATAACAGGCGCCTGAAAGAAATACATTACCGCATATATAATGAGGAATACGCCATATATATGTACTGCCGAAAGACCGAGCGCTATGGCAGCAGCGCAGATGCACAGCGTTCTTACTACCTTTCGGCCGTTTTGGCATCTGTCAAAGACACCGCCCCAGAATGCCGAGGCAAAGATTGCGACAAGGGTGCCCGCCGCAGTAACCGTACCTATCTGAGCTCCGGTGAAGCCCTCCTGCGCAAGATATCTGCCTATGAGGGGCATCATCGAGCCTATTGCCATATATGAAAATGTGTATATAAAAATGTATCTGATGTGCGTTCTATCCATAAAAACCTCTCAAAGATACCACCAAGCAAGTATATCACAAAGGCTGTCTGCAAACAATATCGCTATATATTTCTGAATTTACGGAGATTTGTATTTCATAAACGGCCTTATGGAGCAGCTCCATCCGGGTAACACTCCGAATGCTGCAGATGTTAATTATGCCGTACTTGAGTCAAACGGGAGTCTTTCCATTGTTCCAAATCCGCATGAAAGGCCTCCTGTCAACAATATATAAATATTATCGACAGGAGGCCCTTATTTATATCCCCTCTACTGGATTACTTCATACATGTCTGCCGCATCTTCCTTACGGACGGTTTCAAGTATTTTGGTTATCCTTACCTTAATTGTGTTGTTTCCAAATCTTATTTCGACCTCGTCACCCTCTTTTACTTCGGTGCCCGGCTTGGCGGTTTTGCCGTTTACGGTAATCCGCTCCTGTTCACACGCTTCCTTGGCAACGGTACGTCTTTTGATAAGCCTGGAATTTTTAAGATATTTGTCTATTCTCATACGTCATCCTATTCTGCTATTATAGTGCTTTTTTGTTTTCTTCAACAAAACGCCTTATTTTTCTTGAGGTATTCTTTTCAAACTCCTGGTGTCTGAGATTAATCTTTTTGATCATCTTGTATCCTGGATTTTCATCATTAACCTTGTCTACAAGCGTCCACAGATACTTTTCTACTTCTTTGTCGTCTTCAGCCTTATCGCCAAGAATTTCTTTAATTGCATTCCAGTCAGGATATATACCCGCAACGATAAGTGTATCATCTTTGCCCTCAGCTTCTCCTTCAAATACCATTGACTCTGCGATTTCATCAAAGAGTGAAAGCTGATATTCGAGCTCCTCTGGGAATACGTTTTTACCATTCTTGGTGATAATGACGTTTTTCTTTCTGCCTGTTATTACAATATATCCTTCATCGTCTATATATCCAAGGTCACCTGTATAGAACCAGCCGTTTTTAATAACTTCAGCTGTAGCTTCAGGGTTTTTGTAATATCCAAGCATGATATTGTCGCCTTTGAGACATATTTCCCCCACTCCGTCTGCACCAGGGTCTGCAATTTTGGCATCAAATCCCGGAAATGCAATTCCGCAAGAATTGCTCTTAGGCTTGTTTTCGGGGTTCAGTGCTCCCATAGGTGCAGCCTCTGACAGGCCATATCCCTGCAGCGCCATGATTCCGAATGCCTGCAGATCCTCCAGGATTTCAGGATTGATAGCAGCGCCTCCGCAAATCATCATTCTCATTTTTCCACCCAGCGTCTGTTTGATTTCCTTGAAGAATACATTGGTAAGATCTATGCCGACTTTCTTTGCCGCATTGCATATTTTTATTGCTTTTTTTACTGTTTTTTCTTTGCCCTTTGCTCTGATGCCTTTCCAGATTGCTTTGTGCAATGCTTCGAATATTGCAGGAACAGCCAAGAGGAATGTAGGATGAACCTCCTGTATATTCTTGACTATGTATTTCAATCCTTCACAATGTGCAATCGCGCCACCTTTGTAAAGTGGCATTATGAAGTTGCATGTGCATTCAAATGTATGATGTATAGGCAGCACCGAGAAAAAGATATCGCTTGGCAGGAAGTCAACCAGTGTCGGTGATACCATCAGGTCTGCGGCGATGTTTCTGTGAGACAGCATAATTCCCTTTGCCATACCGGTTGTACCTGATGTGAATATTATTATGCTCATTTCCTGGCTGTCTATCTGAGCATCGAGGAAGCTTCTGTCTCCTCCAGCTATAAGCTGTTTGCCTTCTGCAATAAGCTCCCATTGCGATACGATACCGTCCGAAGACTCTCTTCTGTCCTGAGAAATCAGAAGTTCAAGCCCTGTTTCTCCTTCTTCCATCATTTTGACAAATGTAGCTTCTCTTTTTTTGTCAAATATTATTGCCGAACATTCAGCCTCATTGATAAGGTTTTTAAGCTCGTTATATGAAAGCTCCTTATCCAGAGGAACTACGATGCCTGTGCCACATACGGTTCCCAGATATCCTATGCCCCACATGTATGTTGTTTCACCTATTACAGCAATCCTTTTGTCTTTCATGCCATGAGCAATAAGAGCAGTACCCATTCCATTCACATCGTCAAAAACTTCTCTATGTGTGATTGTAGTATATGGGCCTTTTTCGAATTTGGTATAAAAAGCAATTCCGTCGCCATAAAGCTCAGCGCTTGATTCAAGCATCTGTTTGATATTGATTATAGGTCTGTTGGTAAGATGCTGAACTCCCGGTCTTTTGTCTTCAATCTGACATTGTATAAGGGCTTTGGCCCACTCCCAATCTTTTTCCTGCATTAATTTGTATTCTTCCTGTGAAACCGGCTTCATGTTTTAATTCTCCTTTTCTACTATTATTTATGATTGGAATTTTCCATTGTATCTATACATTCTTCAAAAACTTCATTAAGCCTGCAAAAGCCTTTGTACAGAACCTGTTTTTCTTCATACGTGAATTCTTCACATATCCTGCTGCTTATATTGTTTCTGTGAGACACTTGCAGCGCTGTAACAAGTCTTCCCTTTCGTGTGAGAGATATAATTGCGCTTCTTTCATCGTCTTTGTCTGTGCTTCGGGTGACATAATCAAGAGCTTCCAGTTTTTTTATCAATGCTGTTGCAGACGGTCTCGTTATTTTGAGATATTCTGCTATCTCGCTGATTTTTTTCTGTCCATTTTCGCTTTTGTACAAAAACTCCATCGCATTCCTGCCTCTGAAGGAAGTTGTGGTACGGGTATGCTTTCGTTTGGTTTCCTCCATCAGAAGCACGTTGTGATATGCCCGAACAAGAATATTGTTGAATTGTATTGTAAAATCGTCCATACCATCATCCTCCCAGGCAATTCGACTTTCTAAATTTTACCACCCTCTGTGTCTCTTGTCAATACACACGATCCTCATTGTTGCCGTTTGAAAAATGACCGTCGCATTTCAGCATTTCAACTACTGCTGCCGCAGACAGCTCCGCTGCCCGGTCAAGGTTTGCAAGGCAATTCTTAACGCCTTCATGTCCTATTGTATCTGTTATTGTCCTGACTGCAGCAAACGGTATCTCATTTATAAAGCAGCAGTGCGCAATCGCTGCTGTTTCCATATCAGCACATACAGCACCTGTTTTCTCTGCAATCCGCACTCTGTCCTCTTTGTCTATAAAGCTGTCACCGCTTGCTATGCGCCCTCGCACATATTTTGTTCCCACTAATTGCTCTGTCAGGCTGCAATCTGCTTTGAATACAGCCTCCTCCATATACGGAGCCTCTATCCTAAGGCAGTCTGGCATCAAATCGTGATAAACAGCTGTATCACATATGACAGTATCAAACAATGCTACCCGTTCATCCAGGCCACCTGCCGTGCCCGATACAATCACCGCGCCAACATCGAAATGATCTATCATAATCTGCGTTGAGACTGCACTGTTTACCTTGCCTATACCGCAATTGCACAATATAACATCTCTGCCTGCTATATTACCTGCGAAAAACCTGAGGCTTCGGATCTGTATTTCTTCCTTCTTGTTTATATCCTTGAGAAAAGGGGCAAGCTCTTGCCTGCATGGGCATATTATTCCTATGGCTTTCATTTCCTTACTCCGGTTTTTTAACAATCCTGCCTATCAGAAGGCCTCACACAGTCCCACGCCCATCACTGCCCATGACACTGCTACTTATAAAGTCCAGCATAAGCTCCTCCTAAAACATCATCGAATACATCAATATATTGATAGCAAGAGAAGTCACTCCCAGAATCATACCTGCTTTTGCCGCTGTGTTTTTTGTACCCTCTGCAGTATTCTTTTTACCTATGGCACTGAATATGATTGCCAATATTGATGGTAATACAAATGCTGCCATTGTCAGATATGCAATTATTCCGCATACCAGCCCTGCAATGCTGTATCCGTTGGTAGCTTTAACTGTATTGCTATGGTATGTTATTTCCGGTTCTTCATATGCACTTACAAATTCAAGGCTTCCCATGTATTCATGAGGGTATATGGACATTTTCCAGTCATCCTTTGCAAGTCTGTTTATAATGGTTATGCCTGTCACGTACAGCAAAGCAGTAAATGCAAGCAGACACAGGGAAGCATAATTCCAGTTCAAAAATGCAAAAGTATCATATATCCCATGAATCACAACAGGAATTATAACGGCACAAAGCTGACAGCCTATAGCTCTGCCACTGTTTCCAGAGACATGGTGTTTTTTTGCCATTCCAAGAAATGCACCCATGAACGCTCCGCAGAAAGCATGAAGCGGCACTGAAAGGAAAGCTCTTGTAATTGCAACCGATATACCGCCATCAAGCACATACAGTATGTTTTCGAGCATTGCAAATCCTGCAGCAACAGAAACACCATATACAACTCCGTCAAACCTGTAATCGAATTCTTTGTTTTTCCATATTCCTGTCCGAAGAAACATGAATTTGCAAAGCTCCTCTATAAGACCTGCGGATAAAAATGATATGCTCATGGCATATCCCAGACTGCCCTCCGGATACTCCGGCAGCATAGGATCAATCCAGTTTTCAAGTAAAGCAGCAGGAATACACGAAAGGGCACCAAAAATAACCATCCTCACTATGAGGTTTACAGGTTCTTTTTCAACTTTATCTTTTCTGAATATGTAAACTACTATCAGTATGCCCGGCAGCATTGCCAACGAAACCAGACTAAACATTTCATCCTCCATTAAGCATTTTTTCGATCTGTCTCCACTCAGGGTAAACTTCGTCCATGAGTGCTTTAAACTCCGGCCCGTGATTTGCTACCAGCATATGACACAATTCATGAACAATGATATATTCAAGACAGCACTCTGGTTTTTGAGCCAGCTCCAATGCCAAAGAAATATGCCCCTTCCCCGGGATGCAGCTGCCCCAGCGGCTTTTCATGCTGCGAAAATTCCATTTGTTCACATGAACTTCAAGACGCCGCTCCCAAAATGGTGCAATCTTTGCTGTTTTGAGCATCATCTCCACGCGATAAAAGTCTTCCATGAGAAACTGTCTTTCTTCAAGTGTCGTTTCACGCAGCGGAGTGTATATAACTATATTTTCACCTGAAACCTTATTAAAATCCAAACCCGGTTTCAAAAGAAGGCTGTATGGCTTGCCCCAAAGATAAACAGTTTCTCCTGTCAGCAGCTTTGGTTCTACATATCCTTCGTATTTCTTTCTGTTTTTTTTAATCCACTCAACCCTTGATGATGCGAATTCATAAATCTTCTCCTCGCTTGTATGCAAAGGCGCAGATATAACTACATCTCCTGCAGGCGGGTTTATGCGTAAATTCAGGTTTTTTATGTTTTTTCTTTTTACTTCTATTTCTATTCCATCTATAACCATAACAATATATTAACACAAAAACAGGCAATCACATAATATATATTTGCAATCACCTGTTATTTTTAGAATCCTATGCTCTTTTTGTCAGATCAGCAATAGTGACGATGTCCAAAAAATATAATTCCACCGTCTAATTCTTTCACCATATTTACTGGTTTTCAAACATGTCCGGCCCAACTCCGCAAAGAGGGCACTCAAAATCATCAGGCATAATTCCTTTGTGAATATATCCGCAGATTTTACAAACATACGCCTTTTCAGTTGTTGCATCCTCATCTGAAGACTCCTTGACTGTCATCGAGGCAACAACCGCTTCAACTAATGCATCTATATCCGTCATCTGCCCTTCTTTGAGAGCAGATTTAACAGTTACGCTCTTTTCGATATATGTCATATTTTTGCAAGGCTCAAGAATTGCTTTCATGCCTTTTGTCGCCATAGGTCCCCATGAACCGTTTTCGACAAAAGCTATTGTCCTATGCTGCAAATTATGATTTGCTATGTCATGAAGCAGATTTTCCATATTCACAAATACTCCTGCATTGTATGTCGTCGAAAGGAATATAATATGGCTGTATCTGAATGCTTCCGACAGAATATATGAAGCATGTACTGCTGAAACATCATACATTTTAGTTCTAACACCTCTGTCTGCCAGTTTTGCAGCAATCACAGCCGCTACACTCTCAGTATTGCCATATACGGATGCATATGGTATTAATACTGCTTTTTCTTCAGGTTCATATCTGCTCCATTTGTCATACATACCGATAATATCAGTCAGATTCGTTCTGAATATAACGCCATGGAGAGGCGCTATCATTCTGATATCAAGTGTAGCTGCTTTTTTGAGAGCAGCCTGCACCTGCGGTCCGTACTTGCCGACTATATTAGTATAATATCTTCTTGCTTCGTTATAATCAATTTCTGTTTCATCATCAAATATGCCGCCGCTCAACGCTCCGAAGTTACCAAACGCATCTGCAGAAAACAGTATTTTTTGTGACTCTTCATATGTAATCATCACCTCAGGCCAATGCACCATAGGTGCCATAAAAAATCTGAATGTATGCGCACCTGTATTTAATGAATCTCCTTCTGCAACAATCTGAGCTCTTGCATCTATATCAAATTCAAAGAACTGGTTTATCATTTTTTTGGTCTTATCATTGCATATAACTGTAACTTCAGGATATCTCATGATAAGCTCTTCAAGAGATGCTGCATGATCAGGCTCCATATGGTTCACTATTACATAATCGAGCTTTCTGCCTGCGAGCATATGCCTGATGTTCTCAAAAAACTGTTTTGAAACCGCCCTGTCAACAGTGTCAATCACTACTGTTTTGCTGTCATCTATAAAGTATGAGTTATATGATGCTCCCTCTGGAACGGGGTATACGTTTTCAAACAATGCTATTCTTCTGTCGCTTGCCCCTATATAGCTTATCCTGTCTGTTATTTTTCTGCTGCAGTACATAATCCCACATCCTCCTGTCTATCAGCATATATTTTTTTTACAACATATATTTTACTCAAAAACCATTGCAGTTTCAACAGTATGTTTTGAACCCTCTCTTACTCGTAACTGAATTTCGTATTACCGTCAATTATATTTATCCACGTATTACCGACGGCAAGTTTTATCTCTTTGCCGTCTTTGTCCTTAAAGACTGTAGGACTATCCAAGTCTTTTTTGCTCCATGCACATTCAAAAACCCTGCCCCTTGTAAACACCCAGGCTTCTCCACCCGCACACATATCTATGTCCAGCCTGCCTTTGTAATCAAATATACTGCTTGAAACTCTGTAAACTATGAGATTCGAAGTCTTAATCAGCTTCCCGTCTGTAAAATCTGCATATTCACTGCCATTTACGAATTTCTGGTATACTCCTTCGTCTTTCAGATATTCATATGTATTGTCTGAGCCCTGATATGCCACCTTTATCTCTGTAGCCTCCTCGTTAGTCGCAAATTCTATACCACTTAAATCTGGAAGCTCATACTTCTGCCATGACCATTTGAGTTTTGTCTTGATTTTTTCTTCACATTTCTCAAGATATTTATCCTCAGTGCCTGTCAGAACCGCCTCCTCCTGCTCATTCATAAAGCTGAAGCCTCTCACATCAACTGTCGTATCCCATCCGCTGTCTTTAGCCGCCTTGAGTACGTCCTCAGTGTCAACAAGGCAGTCATGTGGCGCGGATTTGGCATCAGTTCGGTAAAAAAAGCTATACTTCTGTGCAGGTATATACGCCACTTTACCCTGCTCAAGATATTCTTTTGCCTGCGGGCTGTAGCCATTGTGCACAAGTATCGCATTGTATTCCCGGGCAAGATCTACTATGTATGACCTGATACTCCTGCACGGCCCTACAGTCTCTGGCACCTCACTGTAATATATAGCTTCAAGCCTGGATTGTGAACCTTCAACAGGAACCTCATATACTATGTCCGCTTTGGATATTCCAAGCTGCGGTCTTGCATCTCCCACATTGTCTGTCGATACCATCAGCGGCCTTGCAGGCAAATTCTCTGCGTGTTCTCCTGTAAGAGGATTCGTAGCCCCTGTTTCCTCTGCAGGCTCTACATATACCGGCACATTGAGTACAAAAGCGCTTGCAGCTGCCACTGCAAGTATCAGTATCGCAAGTATTATTATCAGTGCAACTTTTATTTTTTTCTTTGGTTTTGCCATAAAAATCTCTCCTGTTACAGGTATTTTTCTATTCTGATATATGTCCTGCCTTTTTTGCTGCTACCGCCTATCATGGCAAGCCTTGCCTTACCAGTTCCTCGTATGACCAGCCTGTCACCTTCATTTACATTAAAATCAGGCTTCACTATCTGAGCACTGTTTACAAAAACGATTCCCCTTCGTACAGCCTCTGCAGCCTTTGCTCTTGAAAGCCCAAAAGCTGATGAGAGCACACTGTCAAGACGGAGGGATGCTACTGTATCAGTTATTTCCTTAAACCTCAGGGCTGGAAGCTTGATTTCACTGCTGCTTACAACCTCCAGCTTCAGGCTTGTCCGACCTGCCTTATCGTAGTTGTAAAGCAAAAAATCTGATATATCCCGAAGCACAGCAATGTCTGCACCATCATCTCTTACAAGTATATCTCCTATTTTTTCCCTTTTGATGCCCGTACCCACAAGGGATCCAAGATAATCTCTATGACTTAAATTCCTTGTTCCCGGCTGTTTGTATGCCCTGATCCATACAACAGGATTCTCCTCTTCATTATCCGAAAAATATTCTGTTGCATTTTGTGAAATCCATTCAGGCAGAAATATACATATTCTCCTCTCAGCATCCTCATATCCCCCATAAAAACAAATCAGATTGTCATATTTGTACCTGTCGTTTATGAGGGACTGCTGCCTCAAATCAAGAAATCCGCTGTGTCCAGCAGTATATCCGTTAACACATTTATCATACAAATCCTCTATATGAGCAAAAAGTATTTTATCTTCTTTAATATTTTCGTACATTACCGTTTAATCTTTCTCTTTTGTGTTGTATACTAATTATACAACGTATATGTTTTGTGTAAAAGGAGAAATCAATGAAATATACATATATTCCAAAGGGCGTATGCTCCAGCATTATTGAGTTTGAGATAGAAGAAAACATACTGCACAATGTAAAATATACAGGAGGCTGCAACGGTAATCTGCAGGCAGTAGGCCGCCTTGTCGAAGGCATGAATGTAAATGATGTTATCGACAGACTTGAAGGCATCCATTGCGGTTTCAAAAATACATCCTGTGCAGATCAGCTTGTGGCAGGGCTAAAAAAAGCACTTGCAGGCAACCAGTGAATATCATCCCAAAGCCTTTATCATCCTGATTTCTTTGGCATATCCCTCAAGCTCATTAGGGGTTTCCAGTATACATGGAAGCCCTCTGAGCGCAGGATGATACACGACTTTTGCAATAGCTTCAAGGCCTATCCAGCCTTCCCCAATACGAGCATGTCTGTCCTTGTGCGAGCCGAGAGGATTCATGCTGTCATTTACATGCAGTGCTTTGAGTCTTTCTATTCCAATCACAGAATTAAATTCGTCAAGTATTCTGTCAAGATTTCCTGCTATATCATACCCTCCATCCCAGACATGACATGTGTCAAGGCAAACTCCCATTTTCTCTTTCAGTTCTACTCCATCTATGATTTTTTTGAGTTCTTCGAAATTTCTTCCGATTTCGCTGCCCTTGCCTGCCATGGTTTCAAGCAGAACCGTAGTTGTCTGCTCAGGTCTCAGCACACGATTGAGAAGCCTCGCAGTCATTTCAATCCCAGCATTACTTCCCTGACCAACGTGACTCCCCGGATGAAAGTTATAGTAATTACCCGGGATATATTCCATGCGATTCAGGTCATCTGCCATAATCATATATGCAAATTCTCTGACTCTTGCTTCCGCAGAACACGGGTTAAGCGTATATGGGGCATGTGCAACCAGCTTGCCAAAATTATTCTCTTTTGTAAGCTCTAAAAAATCCGCTGCATCTTCACAGTCTATATCCTTTGCTTTGCCGCCTCTGGGGTTTCTGGTAAAAAAAGCAAGTGTATCTGCTCCTATCGAAAGTGCCTCTCTTCCCATATTCATATATCCTTTTGCTGAGGACAGATGGCATCCTATATGTATCATAATTCATTTCTCTTCACTCAAATTCTGAAAAGATTCCTCCTTCCATGTTCAGAATATTATCCATTGCCAGCCTGATACCGCCATGAAGGACAATACATCTTTCATATTCATCAATTCTTTTGACTACCCCTGTGACAATCGTATATGATCCGCCACTTTTTTGTCTGTCCTGTTCGAAATACATAAATGTTATTTCAGACTCTTCTTCGAGGTGCTCCCTAAGATAATGAAATTTCATATCAAGTATGTTAAGTTCATTTTCATCCAGATCAAGCTTATCATCAGTTATTCGTCCCGTTTCTTTAATGGCATCATCATATCCCGAAAGAGCCGCAAAGGGCGCAAACTGTGCGGCACGATCTGACATTGGCATTTGCGGTCTTGTATCCGAAACATGATGAGGAAGATTCATAATCTCATCATACTTAGTTTTCATCTTGAAATATCTCCTTATCCCTGGGTCAAATTGGTGTTCCAACCTCAATCAGATTGCCATCCGGGTCGTAAAATCTGACTATTTTTTGTCCCCAGCTATGCATCATCAGACGATTAACATATTGAACCTGAGGATATGTTTTTTCCAGCTTCAAAATAAAGGCTTCTATGTCACTTTCCTCAAAGTACAACTCGCAGGCATTGTTTTTTGAAACAATATCCTTTCCCAAAAAATCTCTCCAGGTTTTTTCTTCCTGAAGCACAAGCCCTTCAGTCATAATTATATTCCCGCCACAGTCAAGCACCTGCTCAAGTCCAAACAGGTCATGGTAAAACTGCTTTGATCTTTCAATATCTTTAACCACAATCAAAACATTTTTCAATCGCATTTATCTCACCTCTTTTGCTGACATATCAATATCTGTCTCCGTATTTGTCTTTGGCCACTTTGGTCCATTTGCATACAAACTCTGTTTTTGCATCAGTATATGCATCTCTGTCATGCTCATATTTTTTCCAGAGACTGAGCTTGAGTGCCTCATATTCTTTGGCAACTTCCATATTTTCGTTCAGATAATCACGAAAGTACAACTCGTCATTGTCTCCGGTATATCTGAGATGTATATGATAAACCCTGTCTGCAAGTCCTTTTTTGGTATATCCCCTGTTTAGAGAGATTCGTTTTGCCTGCACAGACATTATCATAAATCCATTTAGTTCCAGCAAATGAGCCACTTTTTCCAAACTTCCGCTTTCGGGGATTTCTATCATCACATCGATGATGTCTTTTGCCCATATATCCTGTATTGCAGTGCTTCCTATATGACTGATCCTGTCAACAGGATAACCGGATAGCATTCCCTTTATATGCGCTGCCATTTCTTCGTAATATCCTGCCCATCTGTCATCGTGTGCAACAAGGCAAATCGGAAATAATTGCCACAGTTCTTCAATCGTCATTTCAAACAGTTCTTTTCGTGTATTCATGCTTTATGACCACCAATCTGAGCGTTTCTGTCCTTTGCCGTCGCTCCTTCTTCCATATTCATGCCTTTTAATATGGCATTCTTGCCATACTTTTCTCTGATGGCAAGCGTTGCATCCTGGATTTTACGTTCCTTTTCGAGCTCGGCATCTTCAGTCTTTTGCCTTGCCTCCTCGGCATCATAATCTGTAAACATATCAAGCTGCAGTGATTCATCTTTTTTCTCCGGTGCCTCAGCCTCCGGGAGTACATGGTTTGCAACAATATATATACGCCGTACCAGCAGATTCTTATCTACAATCCTGTCGTAAAGCTTCGAAGCGGCGGTTAATATTTTTTTCGTAGAGGATGTATATCCATCAAGGCTAATAGAGCCGTGTGCCTTCTTTGGCATGGCACGTCCATAACGATCCTTTTCAATTTCACCCTGATACAGTGATTTCCTTGCCGGGTCAGTCAAATTCAATATATCATAAACAACAGTAAGTACAATCTGATCAGTAACAAGCTGTTTGTTTACCAGATCAAGTACAAGTGAATCTGCCATCTCGCAGGTAACAAGCTTCGCTTTCTCTGCATCATAGGCGCAAGAAAGCACCTGACCTGAGCTCAGGCTGTTTGTCCCCGGCCTGTATGCTTTGATATCTGCAACAGTGCACGGTTCCCATCCCCATGCATGATCAATAATAAGTTCTGCGTTTTTTCCAAACAACCTGTAGAGAAAATCCTCATCTCTGTGAGAGCAAAGTGCCACATCCCCCATAGTATACATGCCATACTTTGCGAGTTTTTTGGCAGTTCCCTTGCCTACTCGCCAAAAATCAGTAATCGGTCTGTGCTCCCACAATTCACGTCGGAATTTTGTCTCATCAAGCTCTGCAATACGCACACCGTTTGCATCTGCCGGAATATGCTTTGCCACAATATCCATGGCCACCTTGCACAGAAACAGATTGCTGCCGATTCCGGCTGTCGCTGTAATTCCAGTAGTCTCAAGTACATCTATAATAATTTTCATGGCAAGGTCATGAGCTGACAGTCTATATGTATCAAGGTAATGTGTCACATCCATGAACACCTCATCGATAGAATATACTATAACATCTTCAGGGGCAACATATTTCATATATATAGAGTAAATACTGGTGCTGTATTCAATGTATCGCGCCATCCTCGGAGGCGCAATGATAAAATCCATGGCAAGTAATGGGTCTGATGCGAGTTCAGAAGAAAAATATGATGATCCCTCCTGCCTGCGACCGACTGCCCTGCTCCTGCGATCAGCATTTACATCCCTGACATGCTGTTTAACTTCAAAAAGCCTTGCGCGGCCCGGAACACCGCAGCTTTTGAGAGACGGTGTAACTGCAAGGCAAATGGTCTTGTCTGTCCTGCTACTGTCTGCAACAACAAGGTTTGTGTCAAGCGGATCAAGACCCCTCTCACGACACTCCACAGAAGCATAAAATGACTTTAAATCAATTGCAATGTATGTTCTTTTTTTCACTTATTTCTCCCATGCTCAAGAAGCTTCATAATCCGGCCTCTATTGTATCTTTGCATTATAACAAATGCCATGTCAAACAAAGCAGCTAAAACAGATGTAATAATAAACACTGAAAAAGCTCCAAAAAAGATGCCTCCCACAATAGGCAAAAAACTCAGCAGTGCCGATGCTTCATGGACAAGCTCCGCCTGACACATAGACTGTGCAATTTCACCCCATGCATGCACTTTGGGATCAAACGTTGCTCTTTCATATGTTGGCATTTTATCTTTCCATTTTTTCACCCGCAGCTTCTCGTACAGCTTCATTTCACCTACACTGACCCGATATTGCTTCTTATGATAGTCGGCTTTGTTATCCATTATACAATTAAATGCAAAACCAACCAAAAGTCTCATTGCAAGATGGTAAAAAATCGTTGCAAAAGTAATGGCAAAAGGCAAAAACACATCATAGGAAACAATCCCGCAGCATATAGAAAAGAAAGCGGCGCAACCCAGGGATAAAACAGTAGTCCATTTCAGTAATTTCGCCATATCAGACTCCTTGACATTCCAGAAAGCATCCTTTTTCATGTGCGTGAATTACGCCAACAGCCTGCAAGTATGCATAGATTGTTATTGTCCCGGTAAACTTCATCCCACGCTTTTTCAA
The DNA here is from genome assembly GCA_963590215.1 of Anaerovoracaceae bacterium. Lineage (GTDB taxonomy): Bacteria > Bacillota > Clostridia > Peptostreptococcales > Anaerovoracaceae > UMGS973. The sequence goes on from CAVAON010000002.1 coordinate 15,271, forward strand.
ATCCTTTGATATATCATCCGATAACGAAGATCTTGTCTTTCCTGTTTCATATATAACTTTGCCCTCTGTCCAGCTCCATAAATAATCAGAAAAACTTCCATATTCCAGTTTGATTTCAGAAAACGCCCTTGCGTTAGTAATAGCAGCCTGTATTTTCGGGCGGTTTCTAATAATGCCTGAATTGTTTGCAAGCTCCTCTATTTTGTCCGCTTCGTAAGCACATATTTTTTCCAAGTCAAAACCGTCAAAAGCCTGCCGAAAAGCATCACGTTTGTTTAATATGCACTCCCATGAGAGGCCTGCCTGAAAGCATTCCAGAATCAGCATCTCAAGAAGCTGCCTGTCATCATAAACAGGTGCACCCCATTCCTCATCATGGTAGCGGATATACCGTTCGTTTTTAGGATTTGCCCAACTGCATCTTTTCTTTCCGTCAGTCCATTCCATCTTATTCCCTCTCAAATATAAATTCCGAAACGCACATTCGCATCTCCTGTGGGCAGTATACCACAGCATACCGACAAAGTCCATACTCATAAGACATTATTCTCAATTCATAAAAAAAAGAACCTTAATCATTGAAATTTCAATACGTCATATGATATATTAAAGCAAAACAAAAGAAACGGAGAAATCACATGATGAAAAAACTGCTGTTTGTAAACGCCTGCATCAGAGATAATTCCAGAACAGATAAGCTCGCCAGGCATTATTTAAAAATGACAGAAAAAGAATACGATATAGAAGAGGTCAATGTGTCCACACTGAATATCAGGCCATTTGACGCTGCAACACTAAAAAAAAGGGATGGGGATGCTGTGCAAAACAGGCTTACTTCAGAAAATTACCCTCTTGCGCATCAATTTGCCAATGCTGATCGCATTGTCATTGCGGCGCCCTACTGGGACTGCCTGTTTCCCGCAATTCTGCGGGTTTATCTCGAGCATATCTGCGTGGCAGGCATCACATTCTCTTATGACGATAATGGCGGCCTGATCAAAGCATGCAATGCTGACAAACTCATATATATTACAACCTGCGGAGGCTTCCTCCCTAAAGCTTCAGCACTGGAAAGTTTTGTCCATGAACTTGGAGGACTTTTTTCTATCGAGGATGTGCGCTTTTATGCTGCTGAAGGCCTGGATATTTATCCGGACAGGGTCAAAGAAATCCTTAATCAGGCCCTTAAAGAAATGGAATAAACAGCAGCCTTGCATTGTAAATAATCATCCTTTTTCAAGGAGTTTTAATCCTGCTATCCCCAGCACAATAAGCAGGATGCAAAAATATTGCGGAAGCGACAGCTTTTCATGAAACAAAAGGATTCCAAGCAGGGAGGTTCCGACAATACCAGCCCCTGTCCACATTGCGTATGCCATGCCAAGGGGCAGTTCTTTTAATGCTGCGGCAAGAAAAACAGCACTCGCTATGTATCCTGCCGCTGTAATAACAGAAGGCAAAAGCTTTGTGAATCCCTCTGAATAATTCATCGCCACTGCCCATAAAATCTCAAAAAAACCTGCCAATACAAGGTTTATCCATTTCATATTTGTCTCCCTATTAAATGCGAAAAGCTTATTTGCGCATCTTTTTTACGTTGTAATTCATCAGGTGTCTCCCGATATTCCTATACAAAAATGCCTTGACCGGGGACATTTCCTGATGATGCTCACGAAGCAGATCATCAGGACAGTCATAGACTCCAAAGTCTTGCGTAATTCCTTCACTTTGAATATATGTATTGTTTCTTTCAAAATCTATAACCGGATTCTGAAGGTCTGAAGTTGCAACACCGTATCCGCAAAAAGAGCCGCTACACATGCTGTATCTGGCCTGCAGCTTATTCAAATATGCCAGGTCAAGAATAAAAGCCTCAAGCTCGTACCATGTATTTTCAAAAAATACCTCAACCCAGCTGTGAAAAATATTCTCCGGTGCTGTTTTGTAAACAAGTCCTGTCATAGCACCTTTTTGAAGCTCTTTGCTGATAGTAAATCCATGTATCCGGCATGGGATGCCACATGCCCGAAGTAGTGCCATAAACAATGTGCCTTTTGTATTGCACTGACCATAACCATCCTTGAGAACTCTGGATGCGGCAATACTGTCATCCACGTTATATCCAAACAGTATCTCATCCCTTACAAAATTGTATATTGATTTGATGCGTTCAAATTCATCAAGCTTCATCCATTCTCTGTTTTTTATAAGCTGCCTGATATCTGCATTTGAGAAATCAAGCATTGGTGTCTGAGCCAGATATCTATTCATACGCATTCCCCTCTGTAACCTGATATCCTGCAATTTTAAGAGTATCTATCGCATTCTCGAAATCATTGCAGTTCACAAGGATATAATCAGTATTGAATGTAGAGATCGTATAAATGCTTATTGCTTCGTCTGCAAGGCACGATGCAATCCCTGACAGTATACCAATCAGAGAAAAATCAAGCTGTCCCTTGATGCGGAAAGCCCTCCATCCGTCCTGCACCCCGGTAATATTAGACGGCACATGCTCTGACAAACATACAAGGGAATTCTCTTCGTCAGTTTTTTGTATAAAACAAAACATTTCCGATGAATTAACCTGAGAATAGTCCTCTACTTTGCATACTGCAAAACTGTATGGCAGCGTCTCAACTATTATCTGCATATCCCCGGAATCCAACTGTTTTTTGTTCGTTATGTTTTTGTACGTCAATCTGACCCCCTCCTGTTTTTATATGGTGTCTTTTGTTATGCTTATATCAATCAATCCAAAAATCAAACCTCGTTTTATCTATATTGCATTATACAATACCCCCTTATTGGTTACAAGAAAAATCAACATACCCTATCCGAGCCTGCAAATGCAATGCAAAAATCTGAAATACATATTATTCATTTCTCCATCAGAGAGTCATTTTCCATAACAAACGGTCTCGCAGTATCCTGACCCCATGATGTATCATATTTTTTCATCAAATAAGCGTTCAGCTCATTTCTGTTGTTGAATTTAATCAGGCGGTAAGGTTCCTTGAAGGCAACTTTTTCAATAAAATACAGCTTGCTGTCTTTTGAGTGCAGCAATACTCCGGCATGTCCGACACATAGGGTATTTTCGTCAGCTGAAAACCTGTCGTGAAAAATCACAGTAATAAGGCCTGCTTTGCTATCAGAAAACGTGATACCTCTTGATTTCCATTCAGTTTTCAGTCTGTTTGCCTGTGTCTTTATCTTTGTACTGTCTGCAGCATTTACAGGTGCAAACAGCGCACAAAATCTGTCAGTGCTGTCGCCACAAAGAGCACCATTGTCTGCTGCAAGTGTTTTTAAATCTATGAACAGAAAATCCTCTCCCCGTTTTGACGGAAGGTCTCCTGCCGTTTTTTTTCCTGCATATCATAAACATCATATTTTGTTTTGGCAGGTGATATAGCTTCAAACCCATCTGTCAGCCACTCAGCTTTGACACTGCTGTTAAACTGGTCGATACGACTCATCAGGGCATCTGCGCGCGATGCCTCAATATCGTTTTCGGCAAGAAGCTCCATCAAAAGGCTGCGGGAATACTCATCTGTCAGATTCGAATATTCTATTTTTTTAAGCACTTGCGCATTTCCCTGCACTTTGACCTTGCATTTTAATCTGCACTTGTTTGAGGCTCTTGCTGTAATAACTCAGGTCCCTTTCTTTTTCGCAATTATCTTTGCCTTGGCCTTCCCTGCAGATTTCACTGCAGCAATTCTTTTGTCAGATGTAGACCACGTGATTTTTTTATCTGTGTTTTTTACGCTCAGCTCTTTTGTGCTGCCTGCCCTGATGCTAATTTGGTCCTGCAGAGGCTGCAGATGCAGCTTCAAATACAAGGGACATAATTATTATCGCAACAACCGATATATTTAAACGTTCTCCTGATTTCAACACACTATATCCCCCTGTTACTGCAGATTTAGCTTTCTGTCAAGCATCACATAAGTTACCGCCCAGTATGCTGCAATCAGCACCGCCTGTCCTGCTATGACAAATATAAACATCGTACTGATACCGGAATTGTCGAAAGCAATATCAACATTCACATTATTACCAACTATTCCTGCAATATTAAGCAACACAGTCTCAGCTATTCCAAATATTATATATGCTGCAACTGCCCCCAATACCCTGTGATTTGTCCATAGCTGTCCTGTCGCTATTGAAGCATATACCTTTGCTGCAATAAGTACACAGGCAAGCACTGCACATACAAACACCTCAACTGCATAAAGCGCAATCTGTCCACTGCTAAAATAAAGCTCAATCTCATCAAGCACTCTTTCAAGTCCAAAAAAGATTTCTCCCGGCGACACAAAGAATAAACCCAATATGATAAGCGATATGACTCCCACAGCTACTCCGCACAGAGTCCATATGACTGCAGAAATCAGTTTGTTTGCAATATGAGCATTGGTGCTTACAGGAAGTGTAAAGCAAAGGTATCCTTCATTACCAAGCAGATTTTTGTAAAACCTCTGTATAATCAGAATTATCGTCAGCACAAATATTGCAATGGCAAGCAATGCATATATCACTCCTGCTATTGATATTACAATATCTCCTGCAAATGAATCGATATTTCCGCTGCCATCCCATATATATAATGATGTGCCCAGTAATATGCTTATCGCCAAAAATGCTCCGTATATCGGCAGCATTACTCTGCCTACTGATTTTAATTCATGCTTCATCAATGCTCCTAACATTTGAATACCTCCCTGAATAATCTATCTATACTCTTTGCTTCATCTTCACGAATCGCATCGGCATCCTTATGGAGAACTATGCTGCCCTCTTTAATAAACACGACATCGTCAAGCACGTTTTCCACATCTGCTATCAGATGAGTGCTTATAACCACCAATGCATCAGGATTGTAATTTGTAATAATTGTCCTGAGGATATAGTCTCTGGCTGCAGGATCAACACCTGCAATGGGTTCATCCAAGAAATACACCTTGGCATCTCTGCTCATTGTGAGTATAAGCTGCACTTTTTCCTTAGTACCCTTTGACATTTTTTTGAGCTTCATATTCTTGTCAAGCTCAAGGCTCCTGAGCATTTCCTCCGCCTTTGCCTCGTCCATATCTTCAAAGAAATCGCTGTAATATCTGATAAGCTGGCTTATCGACATATAGTCTGGAAGAAACTCTCTGTCCGGAAGGTATGCAACCATCGCTTTTGTTTCTTTTCCGGGTTTGTAGCCTCCAATCAGGATCTCTCCTTCAGATGGCTTCAGAAGTCCGTTTGCCAGCTTGATAAATGTCGTTTTGCCGCTGCCGTTTGGTCCCAGCAATCCTACTATTTTGCCTGCATCAAGCTCAAGATTAATGCCCTTTAGAGCTTCAGTGGCTCCATATTTTTTAGACAGATTTTTACATTGTAATATACTCATTTCAATCCTCCATGCTCCATTTCTTTACTGCATCAACTATTTCTTCTCTGCTCATTCCAAGCCCTTCAAGACTGTCAAACAGCTCCCCTATATATTTCCGGCTCAAAGTTTTTTTCAGATTATCAAGCACTTGTTTTTCCTCCGTTACAAATCTTCCGCTGGTTCTTACCGAATGAAGCAATCCCTCTCTCTCAAGCTGTGCAAATGCTTTTTGCATTGTATTGGGATTCACCCCCGCTTCAAGAGCCAAATCTCTTACGGATGGCAATTTCATTCCCGGTTCATAAAGGCCGTTTGCAATACTTATCTTGATCTTATCTATTATCTGTGTATAGATAGGTATGCCTTCTTTGAAGCTCCACTCCATTTGTACTCCTTTCTCGTTCTTTTGTATTATTGTATTACTTGCTTAATACAATAATACTTTTTGAACTGCTTGTCAACACTCTTTTCAAAAAAAAATAGAAAGCATGGGGAGCTTGCCCTATACTTTCGTCAAATTTCAACGTTATCCATATAATTTGCGTGCAAATTCTTTTACATGCTCTATCTTCTGGCTGTCCATGAATACTGTATCATATCCCATGTGTCGCTCTGTGAGCATACCTGCAAATTCAAGGTTGGAATGTTTGCAATATCTCCTGAGTCCCTCTTCAAAAAGATCAGAGCCCTTTATCTGCGGATAACCGCAGGTGGTTATTGCAGCGAGCCTTTTGCCAGCCCAGATTGCAGGGCCTTTGCTTTCGCCATAATATTTGTTCATACCATAGACAAGTCTGTCCATAACTGCCTTTAACGGAGGAGTGGCATACCACGAATAAATTGGAGTTGCAAACAGAATAACATCCGCCTCAAGTATATCCTCTGCTATCTGCTGCATATCATCTTTTCTAAAGCAATTGAATCCGCTCCAGTCGCTCTGACATTTTCTGCAGGCAATGCATCCTGTTATATCCATGTCATATAAATAATGATATGTGAATTCCTCACCGAGCCTGTCAAGCTCACTACAAAGCACTTTGGTAAGTGCTGCAGTATTGCCCTGTTTGCGGGGGCTTGCCATAAGTATACAGGTTTTCATTTTGCTTTTCCTTCCTATGGATTGCATCTGCCACAAGGTTCATATCCCCTGTCTATAAGGGTGGATCTGCTGCCTTTGTATATTTCACGATTCTGTTCTGAAATATCATCGGCACTTGCGCAGTCCTGATAATGGAATTTGTGTGTATTTGTATTAAGTACATATGTTGTACTACTACTGCTACTGTCATTATTATCGCTGCTGCTCTGCCTGCTGCTTTCTCCTGTCGCATAATTTATAGAAATTCCAGGCTGCACGTTATATACATATACATTGTAACAAATACCATCTCCGTCATCCTCAACAGAAGCAGCTTCCATCTGAACACCGCTTGCCAGCAGATTGCTTCCGTCATATATCGGCGTTACACGATACAACACATGATTGTCTGTTTCTTTGATATAATCTGCAACCATATCTTCAAAAGGCAGCATGCCATCTACATTCATATATCTGGTGCCTGTAATCAGATTCCTCTCATTGGCATTCTCTCCTGTAAGCTGATATCCAATGAGATGGCAGCGGTTGTAAAGGTATTTGCCATCAACATTGTCATATTTGACAGTATGCCATCCCGTCGGTTTTACTGATCCTATACTGCCCCGTTCTTCTGTCGGCATCAGATCGCTCCCTATATTTGCATAAGCAACACCGCATCTGCCAAGACTGTCAAGGCTGCTGTATGTTTCAAATGAAGATGTCGTAAAATCCTCTTTATCAAATTCCGGTTCGTTGTTATTGATTGCAACATATGCCTGCCCACTATAAGCGGGCACCTGTGAAATATCAATGCTGCTGTGAACATCTCCAGACACCCTGGCCTCTTCACTGCATCCTGTTGACACTATGCAAAGTATTGCACATAGCACTGCTATGCTTTTAAATTTAAATTTCATCTTATATACACCTTTTTTGTTATTTTTTCGTGAGAGCTGCCTCCAAATTCAGTTTGCATGACAAGCTCGAACCTCTCTGTATCTATATCAAAATATCTGTCCGCAGGATACGTTTTGTTCCAGCAATATATAATAAGCTTATCTGCTTTTGCTGCAGCGGCTGTCATGTCCATATCCTCAGCAAAACAATAATCATCCCTGCCTGCAGATATGGCAGGCTCCCCGCAGCATATAACTCTATTGTCATCAAAGCTCTCAAACAAACGGTACGAATAGCTGTCAGTATATAAAGAAGCTGCCCCAATCATATTCAGCACATCCTCGCATACAGCCCTGTCGCGTGACTGCCGCCTGTTGTTAAACATTATGCCGTTTTGCTCGTCCATGCAGATTATAAGGTTCAAGACGCATCCCCTCCCTTCTTCTGTTATAAGTATACCATTTATTTTTGATGGAATCATCTCTAAATATGATATTTTCAGCTCTTTTTCTTGACTTTTACCACAATATGATGTATTGTAAATAGGCAATATCAAAGGAGAGACATTATGAGACTTAGAAAAGAACCCGACACAATGCAGGAGGAGGAAGTGTTACTGATTGCAGAAGTATCAGATGCTTTTGCACATCCTGCAAGAATTAAAATGTTCAGATATATTATGAAATGCAACAGGCAAAGAGTTCCTGTCTGCAACAAGGATCTGATTGCAGAATTCGGTTATGCACAGGCAACTACATCCCAGCATATCAAAAAGCTGGTTGATGCAAAGCTTCTCGAAACAAGGAAATCTGATAAATTCACTTATCTTTATGCCAATCTCGGCATGGTGCAGCAATATGTAAATGCTGTCAGGAAATTCGACTAAGCATTCCCTGCTTCACCCGTAGCAGTATTCTTACCAACAATAACTAACCATATTACTTGTGATATGTTTCGTTATTGTTGATTTTGAAGCATCTATAAATCTGCTCCAAAAGTATAACTCTCATCATCTGATGAGGGAATGTCATCGGCGAAAATGATAGTTTAAAATCGGCTCTCTTACTTACCTCCTGTGAAAGCCCCAATGAACCGCCGATTACAAAAGCTATGCTGCTT
>CAVAON010000002.1:23766-35634 GCA_963590215.1 Anaerovoracaceae bacterium
ATAATCATCCTTTTTTATTTTTTTGAGGATTTCTTCACCTTCTGATCTTTTGACAGATTCTTCTTCGGCTGCAGAAGGTTTGTCTGAAATTCTGGTTTCCTTAAGCTCAATTACTTCTATTTTAGCAAACCTCCCTATCCTTTTGAGATATTCTTCTGTTGCCTGTATCCAGTATTTTTCTTTGAGTTTGCCTATGCATATAATCTTTATATTCATAACTATATGGCTATATATACAGGGCTGATTGCATCTCTTCCTATGACGTCAAGCTTTAAATCCCTGTCCACGTATAGCCGTTTTTCCTCCAATATGTTTTTAATTGTAATATGAGCAAGCGCCGGGCTATTGTTCTCATTTGAAAGGTGGGCTAAAAGCACCTGCCTGTTTTTGGGGCATTCAGTTGTTATCCTGCATATGCAATCAGCTGCAGCCTCGTTTGAAAGATGTCCCAAATCTCCAGCTATACGCCGCTTGGTCTGGTATGGATAACTGCACATCTGCAACACATTAACATCATGATTTGCTTCTATCACAAGTATATCCGCATCTTTGATGTTGTCATAGATTGCATCTGATATACACCCTGTGTCTGTCACTATGCTGATTTGTCTGCCTCCGCTGCAAAAGGAAAATCCCACAGATTCTGCGGCATCATGGCTTGTCCGAAATGGTTTTACTGTCATATCGCCTATTGCAAATTCCTGCTCCGCCCTGAAAACTCTACGATTTTCTTCGGGAACAAGATCGTCTATCTGTTCCCATGTTTTTTCGTTGGCATACGTTTTGAGAAAAGGCAGCTTTTTATTCAGAACTCTTACACTTCTGACATGGTCTATATGCTCATGTGTTATGAGAAGTGCACAAATATTGTCTATATCCATCTGTACATAATCGATTCCTTCCATTATCCTTTTACCGCTTATGCCTGCATCTATAAGGACTGCTGTAGTATCTGTAAATACCATATAGCAGTTGCCTGATGAACCGCTGGAAAAAGAACAAAAGCTCAAACTCATACTATCTCTCCTGTCATGCTTTGTTACTTATATACAAGTATATCACATTTCCCTTGCCCACTGACATGAAATATTGCATAATTATATCAGGAGGGTTTTATGACGGTTTTGAGAATATATACTGATGGCGGATGTGCAGGCAATCAGAGTAAACAGAATTTCGGCGGATGGGGTGCCATACTTGAATATGGCCAGCATCAGAAAGAACTGCATGGCAGTGCAAAAAACACAACAAACAATCTTATGGAAATGACTGCTCTTCTTGAAGCATTTAAAGCTATAAAAAAAGAAGGTCAGACTATAGAAGTGTTTTGTGACAGTTCATATCTTATGGACTGCTTCAGGAAAAAGTGGTATGTAAACTGGCAAAAGAACGGCTGGAAAACAGCTAAAAAAGAACCAGTCGAACACAAAGAAATATGGGAAAGCCTCATAGCTTATCTTGATATCCACGATATTTCGTTTTATCGTGTAAAGGGTCATGTAAATCCTGACAGCAAAAAAACTGACTTCAACAAGCTTTACAGGAAATTTGTAGAATGGAACGGCTCATCCTTTTCATTTAATGATTTTGAGTATATAACCAGGATGAACAATAGAGCTGATGAGCTTGCAAATCAGGGTATAGATGAAGCAGGTCGCAAATAAGGCCTGCTTCATTGTATATATTTATTATTCATTTCTTTCAGTCAGAAGCTTTGCAGCATATTCATATCCTTTTTGATAAGCTTCCAGGTTTGCAGCTGCCAGAGATGCTGAGAAATTCTCTTTTATTTCGGCTTCAACAGTAGGATAATGAATTTTGGGAAGAAGCTTCGTAAGGGCTCCAAGCATTATCATATTCACTGTAAAAGGCTTTTCCATTCTCTCTGCCATTTCTGTAGCCGGTACCTTGAAACATTTAGTACGGTCTGATTCGACAAGCGTTGAGTTGACAAGAACAATCGCATCTTTTTTTACTGTATCGATATATTTGTCATATCCCATCTGGTTGAATGCAATGAACACATCTGCCATATCAACCTTCATATAGTCTATTTCTTCATCGGATATGACAACTTCCGCCCTGCATGCGCCGCCTCTGGCTTCGGGGCCATAGCTTTGCGTCTGTGATATGTTGTAGTTTTCTCTAAGCCCGTAGGTCTTTGCAAGCAACACTGATGAAAGTATCACTCCCTGTCCTCCTGCCCCTGCAAATCTGATATTAATCCTCATTTGTTGCCTCCCTAACGACATCTATTGCTCCGTCAGGACAGAGCCTCTCACACATTCTGCATAATACACATGCCTGCGCGTTTACTGCCTCCGGCATGTTAGTGCCGTATTTGTTGCGTTTTCTTGATTTTGCAAATACCTTTTTAGGACATATTTCAATACAGATGTCACAGCCTTTGCAGCATACTTTGTCAATATCTATATTAGCCATAAAAACTAACCTTTCTTTATTCCCTGCTCTATAAGATTTCTCTCTATTTTATCAATGTATTCCTCAGCCTCAAGGTCATGCTTCAAAAGACCTATTCTGATTTTGCCTTTAGGATCTGCGATTCCATCTCTGTGAACAAAGGTCATCTCCCTGTATTTTTTCAGGATTTTAGCCGGGTCTTTTTCACCATAAACGCTTTTTCCCGCCTGCACGGGGCATTGTGACAAAACCTCAATGAATGCAAACCCCCTGTAAGAAATCCCTTCTGCGATTGCTTTTGCAAGCTGCACCGGATGAGCTGTCGTCCATCTTGCAACATAACCTGCTCCCATGCTCATCGCAAGTGCACATCCGTCTATCGGTTCATCTATTGATCCAAATGGTGATGTTTTGGTTTTGGAGCCCTTGGGTGTTTCGGGAGATTTTTGTCCTCCTGTCATGCCATATATGAAATTGTTGACCATTATTACTGTAAGATCAATATTTCTTGATGATGCATGGATAAGATGATTGCCGCCTATCGCAAGACAGTCGCCGTCGCCTGTGAATACAACTATTTTTTTGTCTGGCTGTGCCAGCTTCAGTCCTTCAGCAAATGCTATCGCTCTGCCATGCATTGTATGAAGGCAGTCAAGCTGATAATAGCATGGAATCCACGAAGAGCATCCTATGCCGCTGACGCATGCGACCTCATCTTTAATGCCCAGGCTGTCAAAAGCCTCCATTGCAGCATATTGCACAATACCATTGCCGCATCCCGGACAAAACAGTGTCGGAAGTGTGTTTTGTTTAATATATTTTGCATACAGCTTATTCATTAACACCCACCTCCTTTAATATCTCATCGAGTATCTCTCCCGGAGTATGTATCTCGCCGCCGCATTTTGACATTGCAACGACTTTTTTATCAGGCAAGGCTCTTTGCACCTCTCTCACGTATTTACCCATATTCATTTCGGGAACTATAACAATATCGACGTTCTTTGCCACTTCCTGAATCTGTTTTTCGGGGAAAGGCCAGACAGTGTTGACTTTGATAATCCCCACTTTGAGTTTGCTGTAATCTGCATTCATTGTCGTGGATATGCCACGTTTAAACAAATCCTTTACAATCCTCGCCTTTGCTATGATGCGGTTATCATTGACTTTTCTTGCAAGTCTGACTGCATTTATTGCAGGTCTTGCGACCGAACCCCATGCCAGAATAGCAACATCCGCATCCTCCATATACATTGTCTTTATGTCAGCTATAACGTCTACGTTATCTTTGATTTTTTTATTGATGCTTCTGATAAACTCTCCGCTTCGGTCAGGCATGTGCCCTATTCTCCTGCCTCTTTCATCGTGGAGCTGTCCTTCCACCATGGAGTTTTCACCCTGGAAGAAATCTGCCTGCGGAGATACAACATATTTACGTCTGCCTGCCCTGATGTTTTTGGAGCCGCTTTCAACGGTTATTTTTTCCCTCATATGTCCTATCACTTCATCGGCAAGAAGAATAACAGGGGTCCTGAACTGTTCAGACAGCTCAAATGCCCTGACTGTAAAGTCATACATTTCCTGAACTGAGGAAGGCGCAAGACATATTATCTCGTAATCACCATGACTACCGTATCTGGCCTGGTATATATCCTGCTGTGATGATAGTGTAGGCTGACCGGTTGAAGGACCGCCTCTCTGAACATTGACAATCACAACAGGAGTTTCGGTTACCGCTGCAAATCCTATTGCCTCCTGCATCAATGTATACCCTGGTCCAGATGTTGCCGTCATAGCTTTTTTGCCGCCCCACCTGGCACCTATGGCGGCACAGGCGGAGCTTATCTCATCTTCCATCTGTATAAACACTCCTCCTGCCTTTGGCATTTCTTCAGAAAGCATCTCTATGATTTCTGTGGAAGGAGTTATGGGATATCCGGCATAAAACCTGCAGCCTGCATATATGGCCGCTGTTGCACAGGCTTCATTTCCCTGAAGCACTGCATATTTCGCATTCTGAGAGTTTAAATCCATTTTGTCAACCTCCCGATATTCTTTATACCATATTAACATTGTATACGAAATTTATCCACTAAAAACCCACATTTTTCAGCCCTTCAACTGTTCTTTATATCGTCATGGTATTATTGTATACAATCTGCTCCCCTAATTCAAATGATGATATGCTCTACTTGCAAAAGAGAGCAGCTACACTCAATATAGCTACTCTCTTAATTTACCTTAGTAAAACAGCTTCCTCAGGATGTCACTCTAAATTCTACTATTTGCCTACATTCTCCACTACCGGCAGCTTTTCATAGCCTCTCCAGCCTGCAATGTGACGTTCCATAGCCATAACATCATCTGCACTGATTTTACCGTTAATATTGATGTCAGTCGCAGAGAAGTTAATCTCTATTTTTTACTCTTCGTATCCTGCAGCTACAGACACTTTCTGATTTCATCAATCCATTCTGTTTCTTCATGCTCAAAGCGCTCTAAAAACAATATGAAATTCGTACTTCCTGAAACATTGTCCGGTTTATGAATTTTCTCCACACGACAGCGCATACCGTGATATGTTCTCTGAAAGATTTTGTGCTTCGTATTAATTCTAGGCAGTCTCGACATCAATTTTTACCTCCAGCAGGGATTCGAAAAATTCCGGTTCAGGAAGCGCTCCCAGCATGCCCTTAACGCGAAATCAATTATAAATCAGACAATTATTTATTTTCACATTTACAAGCATATCTCCGCTTCCTTATCTCATTTCCTGTTAACATTATTATAATGTTTCTTATTTTTTCATGACAAATATTGCATGGGTTTTGTCCCTGCAATATAATCAGCCGTACTCTATAACATATATTTGAAAATCAATAGAAAATTTCGGGCATCAAAAAAACCGCTCCTGTCAAACACAAGAGCGGCAAGACTACTAAAATAAGTAGCTAAGTTCATCTCTGGTGAGACCGCAAAGCCTCATCCCTTTTCCTGTTTCAATTCCTATAACAAATGATTTTCTATAACCTGTACCTCAGGCTTGAAATCCTCAATCTGCAGATAATATTCAGCCGCATCAAAGAGTGCCTGCATAGGGCAAAGACCTATAACCTCTGTGCCTATTACAGGAATTCCGTATCTTGCAGCTTCATTTCTTACAAGCTCCGTAACTCTGTGAAGCGGAGTTACTGTGAAGTCTGTCATATTGATTGAAACCTGTGCAATATTTCTGTCCTCAAGCATAACGCCCATAGCTTTAACGCATTTGAGACCGCCGGAGGATTCTCTGATTATCTTGCCTATCTTTGAAGCGATTTCAAGATTGTCAGTACCAAGATTTATGTTGTATGCAATTAGCGGAGGTCTGCAGCCTACAGCTACAACGCCGCCTGTAGGGTGTATTCTCTGTCCGCCGAAATCAGGAATCCAATCAGGATCCTTTACTTTTTCGGCCATTCCCTCAAACTGACCTTTTCTTATCTTTGCAAGGTTTGTTCTGTGAGGAGCGCTTGCCGATCTCTCATAGAGAAATACAGGGAGATCTGCTTCTTTCGCAATTCTCTCTCCTACTTTCTTTGACAATTCAATACATTCCTCAACAGTTGCCTCTTTGATAGGAACAAACGGCATTACATCAACACAGCCCATTCTTGGATGCTCACCCTCATGCTTTGTCAGGTCAATAAGCTCTACTGCTTTTTTTGCAAGCTTAACGCTTGCTTCCTCGCATGCTTCAAGGCTTCCCATATAAGTTATAACTGTTCTGTTGTGACTTGGGTCTGATGAGTAATCAAGAAGTGTGCAGCCAGCTGTATTTCTGATCTGATCAACACAAGCCTCGATAATTTCTGTGTTCCTGCCTTCACTGATATTTGGTATTGATTCAATTATTTTTGCCATTTCCTCTCTCCTTATAAGCTTTGTAATATTTCATCATATAACTTTCTTGCAATAGCTTCTGCATCATCATATATTTTCTTTCCTTCGGCTTCAAAGTACGCAGCCTTCGCTTCGTCCTTCACACCCGGAAGATTAATCTTGACATTAAGCCATGCTCCTTTGATGCCAGCCATCAGGTTTAGAATTCCTACGCCTAAATCACTGGCAGCATTGGGATTTGATTTACCTACCATGGTCTGTGCTGTTTTAAGACCTTCGTAGCAATACTGCATAGTATCAAACGGTACCTGTGTCGCAACAAGTGTGCCGTCAGCTATAGCCTGTTTTCTTGCAGCCTTTTGCTCATCTGTATCCTTTGGCATTTTGAATGCTGAAGATACAAGATTGAAAGCCTCCGTATCCTTGTCTATGCCTTCAAAGAGCTTGTCATAAAGTTCCTGTCCCTTTGCCTTTGCAGCCTTGCATATTTCCTGATAATCGGCATATTTTTCTTTGCCTAAAGTCAGATCCGCAACCATTACAAACAGAGCTGCACCCTGTGCTCCCGCAAGGGCTGAAACAGAGCCACCGCCAGGTGCAGGCGCATCGCTTTTAAGAACATCAAGATATTCATTTACCTTTAAATCTACTAATTTCATTACATCAATTCTCCATTCTTTATTGTAGCTATTGCCAGATTTGAACCGAATCTGTAGCAAAGCATTTCCATATCGGGAGCATCCCATATAACCATATCGGCTTTTTTGCCAACCTCAAGAGTCCCTACCTCCTGTTCTCTGTTGATACCGCATGCAGCATTTACAGTTACAGCAGTCAGTATTTCCTCCGGCATCATTCTATATTTCAAATACCCAAGATTCATTACAAACTGCAGATTAAGCGACGGACACGAGCCCGGATTGAAATCTGATGCCATTGCAACAGGTATGCCAAGCTCTATCATTCTTCTTACAGGAGCGAATGTTGCTCCAAGATAAAACGATGTAGCAGGCAGACACATTGCCACAGTACCGCCCTCTGCAAGCGATTTCATGCCTTTTTCATCTATAACTATGAGATGCTCTGCGGATTTTGCCTTCATTTCTCCTGCCAGAACAGAGCCTCCGATAGCCTCTATCTCATCCGCGTGTATCTTGAGGTCGAAGCCCAGAGCCTTTGCAGCCTCCAGATATTTCTTTGACTGTTCATAGTTAAACACTGAATCCTCAGTGAATATATCCGCAAACTCCGCAAGGTTTTTTTCTTTGATAACCGGCAGCATCTCTTCACAGCACAAGTCTATGAACTCGTCCGCTCTTCCCTTGTATTCCTCAGGGATGGCGTGAGGTCCGAGAAATGTTGCCGCTATATCCATAGGATGATCCTCACTAAGTTTTTTGATTACCTCAAGCATCTTGATTTCATTTTCGAGATCAAGACCGTAGCCACTTTTGATTTCGCATGTGGTAACTCCCATGCACATCATCTCATCAAGGAAGCCTTCTGTTTTTTCGTAAAGCTCCTCAAAAGATGCACTGCGTGTTTTTCTGACAGTATCCATGATTCCGCCGCCGGCTCTGAGTATATCAAGATAGCCTGCTCCTTTGAGTTTAAGGGGAATTTCATTCTGTCTGTAGCCGCCAAAGACCATATGAGTATGCCCTTCTACAAGGCCTGGAGTAACCAGCCTGCCCTCAGCATCTATAACAGTATCCATATCCTCTTCATTTACAGGGATCATACCGTCTGCTGCTATAGCCCTGATAATTCCATCCTCAACATAAACTGCCGCATTGTCAAGTTTAAGATTCTCACCCTGCTTCTCACCACAGTGAGGAAAGCTTCCCACAGGGGTCTGCAGCCTACCGATATTTTTAACAAGAAGTCTGCTCATCTATATATTCTCCTTATTTCACAAATTTATCTACCATATCATCAACTAATTTATCATCAGCAACATATGGTATAGTAATATGTCCTTTACCGGCATAATTTGCATTATAGTCAACTGATGTAGAAACCGCATTTTCGTTCCTTGCCCAGCTTCTTCTTGCAACACCGCCCATTACATCCCACATCATTGCGGATTTAATAATATTGTCTGTCTTCTCTGAGCCATCAAGAAGAAGTCCGAAGCCGCCGTTAATAGCCTTGCCTATTCCAACACCGCCGCCATTGTGAAGTGCGCAAAGGGACATGCCTCTTGCAGCATTTCCTGCAAAGCACTGAACAGCCATATCTGCCATTACGTTTGAGCCATCCTTGATATTTGATGTTTCTCTGAACGGCGAGTCAGTACCTGATACGTCATGGTGATCTCTGCCCATCATTACAGGTCCTATCTTGCCTTCTCTTACCAGCTTGTTGAACGCAAGAGCTATGTTGGTTCTGCCCTCAGCATCCTGATAAAGAATCCTCGCCTGTGTACCTACTACCAGTTTGTTTGCCTTCGCGTCTCTGATCCATACCCAGTTATCTCTGTCCTGAGCTCTTCTGTCAGGGTCGATGCAGTCCATTGCAGCCTTGTCAGTAGCATCAAGATCTTCAGGCTTGCCTGACAGGCATACCCATCTGAAAGGTCCATAGCCGTAGTCAAACAGTACAGGTCCCATAATATCCTCTACATATGAAGGCCAGATGAATCCGTCTTTGTCATCATATCCGTTCTTTGAGATTTCTTTGATGCCTGCATCATACATAGCTTTCATAAATGAGTTTCCATAGTCAAAGAAATATGTGCCTCTCTCTGTCAGAGCTTTGATAGCCTTATAGTGTCTGTGCAGCGTTTCATCTACCCTGCGGCAGAATTCATCTCTGTCTTCGTGCAGGAGAGCAGTCCTCTGTTCAAATGTAAGTCCTACAGGGCAGTAGCCGCCATTGTATACGTTGTGGCATGATGTCTGGTCTGAAAGAAGCTCTATTTTGAAGTTCTTAGCAACTGCAGCTTCAAGCAGGTCAACTATATTCCCATGATATGCAATTGATATTGATTCTTTTGCTGCACGTTTTTCATCTGCCAGTTTGAAAATCTCATCAAGATCGTCCATTATGACATCAACCCAGCCCTGATCATGTCTTGTCTGGATTCTTGAAAGGTCAACCTCTGCAAATATACCTACAGCATTTGCAATGTTGGCTGCTTTTGGCTGCGCTCCACTCATGCCTCCAAGGCCTGATGATACAAATGTATATCCCGCAAGATCTCCGTTGTTAGGTATTCCAAACTCTTTGCGTCCGGCATTCAGTATTGTATTGAATGTGCCGTGAACAATACCCTGAGGTCCTATATACATCCATCCACCTGCTGTCATCTGTCCGTAGTTTGCAACGCCCATTTCCTCTGCAATTTCCCAGTCTTCGAGATTGTCATACATTCCAACCATAATCGAGTTGGTTATAATTACTCTTGGAGCCTCAGGCTTTGAAGGGAACAGTCCCAGAGGGTGACCCGATTCAACTACCAGAGTCTGATCCTCTGTCAGCTCTTCAAGGTATTTTTTGATCAGTCTGTATTGAAGCCAGTTCTGGCATACCTGTCCTGTCTCACCATATGTAACAAGCTCGTAAGGATAAAGTGCAACTTCAAAGTCGAGGTTATTGTCTATCATAACCTGAAATGCCTTGCCTGCAAGGCATTTGCCCTTGTATTCCTCTACAGGCTTTCCGTAGATTCTGCCTTCAGGTCTAAATCTGTAGGCATAAATCCTGCCTCTTGTCGTAAGCTCCTCCATAAACTCAGGAGCCAATGTCTCATGAAGCTCTTCGGGAACGTATCTTAATGCATTTTTTAATGCTATTTTTGTTTGTGCTTTGGTAAGTCTGAAGCCCCTGTCAGGTGCTCTTCGTTTGCTGTCATCAAACTTCGGATATTCGGGAAGTTCATTCCCAAGTTTGATGGTCATAGCTTTGCCTATAGTTTTGTTATCTAACATTTTTTCCTCCTTATTTCAATTCTACAACTTTCTCAACTGCTTCAAGAATTGAGAAATCCTTAACCATTTCATCGAATTTTTTGAGTTCATCATGCATCAGCACATCATCGTCTACAGGCTCTGAAACTGTTCTGATGTAGTCATATGCAGCCCTGGTTGCAGGTGCAAGGTTAGATATATCTGACTCTCCTATTTCCTGTCTGAGCCATATACCCTGTGCTGCTGCTGCAAGCTCAATGCCTATAACCTTTTGCGCGTTGTCAAGCACCATGGCTGCAGTTCTTGCCGACGTGGTACCCATTGAAACATGATCCTCCTGATTGCCCGATGACGGTATTGAATCAACGCATGCAGGATGATCATAAATCTTGTTTTCAGATACCATGGATGCAGCCGCATACTGGGCAATCATAAATCCTGAGCATACTCCGCCATATTTGGTTAGGAACGCAGGAAGTCCTTCTGAAAGCTGCGGGTTAATAAGGCGCTCCGCTCTTCTTTCGGATACATCTGCAAATTCAGATATTGCCATCTTGAGAAAATCAAAGGCAAGTGCCATTGGCTGGCCGTGGAAGTTGCCGCCTGATATAACTTCATCTTCATCAGGAAATACAATAGGGTTATCTGTTACTGCATTGATTTCTCTTGATACAGCATCATATACATACTGTATTGCGTCTCTTGATGCACCATGAATCTGAGGTATGCATCTTAAAGAGTATGGATCCTGCACTTTGGAAGGCTGTACTTCAAAAGCATTTCGTGATCCTGCAAGCAGCACTCTGAGATTTGCTGCCGCATCCTTTTGACCCTGATGACCTCTGAGATCATGTATCTTGTGGTCATAAGCCTTGGTAATACCATGAAGTGCTTCTGCTGTCATTGCTGTTGCAATATCTGCTGTTTTCATCAGATGCATTGCATCCCACAGCACATTGACACCTACTGCCGTCATCATCTGTGTACCATTGTTGAGAGCAAGGCCTTCCTTTGCTGCGAGCACAACAGGAGCAATGCCTTCTTTTGCCATGGCTTCTGCTGCAGGAACAATTTCACCTTTGTATTCAACATCTCCAAGACCTATAAGGGCAAGGGCTATATGTGATAAAGGCGCAAGGTCACCTGATGCTCCCAGTGAACCCTTTTGAGGGATAACAGGATGTATTCCTGCATTGAGCATATCTAACATTGTTTGAATAGTCTCGAGTCTAATCCCTGAGTTGCCTCTTGAAAGAGCATTGCAGCGCAAAAGCATTGCAGCCCTGACATATTTGATCTCATACGGTTCACCCATTGCACAGGTATGAGATATGATGAGGTTCTTTTGAAGCTTTTCGGTTTCTTCTCTTGAAATAACTACATTGGCGAATTTACCAAAGCCTGTTGTCAGTCCATAGATAACTGCACCTTCTTCAAGTTTCTTTTCTATATAGTTTCTGGCTTTTATAACTGCCTCTTTTGCTTCCGGAGCGATTTCAACCTTTTCGTATCCGCGGCAGACGCGAATCACTTCTTCTACTGTAAGGTCCCGCCCATTAATAATTACTGCCATTTTAGTCTCTCCATTTCTTTATTTTTATTTATAAATTTGTATAATTATTCATATAAATTTTATAGGCATACCTTTAATATT
>CAVAON010000002.1:35693-83187 GCA_963590215.1 Anaerovoracaceae bacterium
ATATTATATATTATAACGTGCATCATTGCTATAGTTTTTAACAAAAAAACAGCCTGATTCTTCGCAACTGCAATGGTTGAGCAAACTTACACTTTCCATACAGCAAACGAAGCAAATCGGTCTGTATTTATTTTTATTTCGTTATCGCTTTATCTTATTATCGCTTTAATATGAATAAATATAAAGATGATTGCCCGCACATCGATCATTTTCCAGGATTGTTCAAAGCATATTTCATATAAATAATCCTGCCCTCTCTTCTTATTGACTCCAATAAATTATTCTCAATCGGGCTATCCAAATCAATCAAATCAAACTTTAGCAATGTTGAAATTTCTTCTATGTCTTGGACGACTACATTAAAATTGCCCCCACTTACTGCAATATCTATATCCATATACAAGCCATTCGATTCATACTGATACAACATAGTGGGAAAATTTTCTGCAGAACCTGCTGCAAAAGCCGCCCCAGACTGGAATTCATCTGGAGCGGCTTACCTTATTCCTGTTATTTAATTACATCTGTCCCCATATACTTCACCAGTGCATCAGGAACCTTAACGCTTCCGTCTGCCTGCTGATAATTTTCAAGTATAGCAGCTACAGTTCTGCCTACTGCAAGCCCCGAACCGTTTAATGTATGCACAAATTCAGCCTTGCCTTTAGGCTCTCTTCTGAATCTGATATTTGCACGCCTTGCCTGATAATCCTCGAAATTTGAGCATGATGATATCTCAACATATCTTTCGTAGCTTGGCATCCATACTTCAATATCATATGTCATAGCTGAGCTGAATCCCAGATCTCCTGCCGAAAGCTTAACAACTCTGTAAGGAATATTGAGTATTTGAAGCACTTCTTCCGCAGCATGAGTCAAACTTTCAAGCTCATCATAAGAATTGTCCGGATTTGCAAATTTAACAAGCTCAACCTTATTGAACTGGTGCTGTCTTATCAGTCCTCTCGTATCTCTGCCTGCAGAGCCTGCTTCTTTTCTGAAGCAAGGAGTATATGCAGTATAGTATATAGGCAGGTCTGCACCGTCTAAAATTTCTCCTGCTCTCAGGTTTGTTACAGGAACTTCTGCTGTAGGAATCAGGAAGTGATCCTTTGCAGGCACATGGAACATATCGTCTTCAAATTTGGGAAGCTGACCTGTGCCTGTCATCGCTGCTCTGCCCACCATAAATGGAGGAAGGATTTCTGTAAAGCCATGCTCCTCTGTATGCAGATTGAGCATGAAATTTATAACTGATCTTTCAAGTCTTGCTCCGAGCCCTTTGTAAACTGTGAATCTTGTTCCTGAAAGCTTTGCGGCTCTTTCAAAATCAAGGATATCAAGGTTTTCACCTATATCCCAGTGGGCTTTCGGTTCAAAATCAAACGATGTAGGTTCACCCCATTTCCTGAGCTGTACATTGTCACTGTCATCCTTGCCTTCAGGCACTGACGGATGAGGAGTATTTGGAACATTAAGCAGTGTGGTTTTAAGCTCCGCTTCAACCTCCGATACCTGATCATCTAAAACTTTAATCTTATCCGAAAGCTCTTTCATTTCCTGCATAAGAGCTGTTGTATCCTCGCCGGCTTTTTTCATCTGAGGAATTTTTTTTGATTCAGTCTTCTGAAGGTTTTTCATCTGCTCAACTTCGGCAAGTATGCTTCTTCTTTTTTCGTCGAGGATTTTAACATTATCAATACCGAAATCCCCTTTACCTCTCCGTTCAACTGCGGCTTTTACGTTGTCAAAATCTTCCCTTAGTCTTTTAATATCTAACATTTTTTCATCTCCCGTTATAATAGATTTCGTTTATATGAACTGTACATTTCAATCAGTTTACGAATTTCTCTCTGTGCCTCAAGCTGCAGCTCGGAAGCCAGATTATAGTCTTCATTGTCTAATGCATCGCTTATTTTTTTGAGAATGCAAAATTCATTCATAGTGTTTTTGGCGATTTTGTCTCTCTGTGCAGAAATCTGTGCCCACATGCCTATATCATAATCCGTAGCGTTTTCTCTGTGAAGTTTTTTGCACGCTCTTACTGTATCCATCGCATTTGGGATTATCCTGTTATAAAGCTCTGTAGCCCACTGATTTACTATGGCTTCCTTGTATGATTCAAGCACTATATCAGTCATTACTCCGCCACTCTTGAATATCTCAAGCTTATCCGGATATTTATCAAAGGCAGTGATATTTTCCCATACTGTTTCAGGCGGTTTGCCGAATATATCATCTCTTTCTTCCGGAGTATAGTGTGCGAATACGTCTTTTTCGCTTCTGTATTCCCTGCCTGTTTCAAGATAAAAATCAGTTGTGCCCTTTTTCTTGGATATTGATTTTTCAAGATCAGCAGGTGTTTTATGCGCGTTTACAGCAGCTCTGATACCGTCAATCATTGCCATATATGAAGCTGCTATGACAAGATATGTATTGCTGTTGGGGTTAGGTGAGCGAAGCTCAAATCTTGTAGCAAGAGGATTCCCTTCCTCTCTGATGAGACCCGCAAGTACTGTTCTGTTTCTTGATGGTGCTTTTACACTGTGACCCATCGATGTTACTGTACATACAGGTGCTTCAAATCCAGGTTTGAGTCTGTTGAATGCATCGTTAGTTGCACTTATAAATGGATTTATTACCTCGTAGTTTTTGAGAATGCCCATCAAAGCTCCATATCCTATTACATTGAGGAAGTCCTTGCCGTCCTTTGATGAAAACATGCTTACGATCTTGCCTCCTTTGAGTCTGGCTGCAAGTCCCAGATGGGTGTGCTCGCCGCTGCCTGCAACTCCTTCCATAGGCTTTGCCATAAATGTAACATCAAGTCCGTGAAGTCTGAATATATCTCTTACTATGTATTTTACCTGTTTTTCATTATCAGCCGCCTGCAGTGCGTCTGAATATTTCCAGTCTATTTCAAGCTGCTCCATTATATGGTCATAATGCCCCGAGTGCCCTATCTTGGCTTTGACGCCTCCTACTTCTTTGTGACCCATTTCCATTTCAAGGCCATAATAATCAAGTATATCAAGCGTTCTTTCGAGAGCTGTACGAACAGGTCCTACTGTCCTTTTCCAGTATTGCTCTTTGAGCTCCTGGGCCGTTGTAAGCTGCTCTCTGTCTGATTTTTCATCAGGTGTCTTGACCCAGAATTCCAATTCTGTTGCAGATGTTACTATCAACTCTTCAATCTCATCGGCACTGCCAGCATCCATATATTCAAACACATATGGATTGGCTCTCAGAATCTCCATCAGTTCTTCTTTGAAATCAGCTATCGCATCACGCAATACCACTCTGGAGCCAACTTCAAAAGTATCATTATGGCGCAGATATGAAGGTATTCTGAGGCTCCCGACAGGAAGACCCAGGCTCTGCGGCACATTATCAAAGTTATAGTCAACATACCAGTTAACACTTGTGTCCGGTATTATATCAACCTTTGCATTATTGAGGTCAGCAATTTTGGGAAGCACTACCGACGAACCGTCAGTCTGCACTCCTGATGCAAGGAATTTGTCAATGTCATCAAGAAATGCTCTGACAGGTATTTTTTCATCCGTGCCATGTCCACCTATGTCAATGCCTACAAGCGAGACAAACCGGACCTCCGGATGCTCACCCAAGATTGCTTTGATCTGCTCTGCCGAATGTTCCTCCGGTTTTATGTTAAAAAGCATTTTGTCAAAATTAAAATCAAGCATATGTTTCTCCAATCGAAATAAATTGCAAGGGACATTCCAGGTGTTACCGGAATGTCCGTGTTAATTTTTATTCCTGTAATTTGTTCAGGTATTTTTCCAGCTCGTCAAGATATTTGCCATATCCTTCCCAGTCGCCTTCTTTCATAGCAGCCTGTGCATTGTCATAAGCTGCTGCTGCTGCTTCGATGAGTTCTGTCTGTGACATCTGCCCATCGTCCGCATTATTGCTTGATGCTTCACCAGTCTGTCCGCTGCTTATATCGGTTTCTCCAAACAGAGATTCCAAAGCCTCTGTAAGTGTCGACTCATACGCGATCTGATCATTGAATGCGACAATAACTCTCTTGACTTCCGGTATACTTTCTTTGTTTGCTTCAAGATATACCGGTTCAACATACAGAAGCGAATCTTCTATAGGTATTACAAACAGATTGCCTCTGCTGTATGATGTGCCCGCCGAGCTCCACAGTGCAAACTCTTTGGAGATTTCAGGATTCTGGTCTATCAGAGCCTCTATCTGCATCGGTCCGTAAACGGCTTTGCTCTTAGGGAACTTGTAAAGCACCAGCTGTCCGTAATTGTCTCCATCATTTCTTGCAATGAGAAGTGATGTCATATTTCTTTTGCCTTTTGGAGTATATGGTATTGAATTTACAAACTCTGTTTCCTTTTCACCCGGAAGCTTCAGGATGTAGTAATTAGGAGTCATTTCCTGTTCTTCCTGACCGTATATCTCATTTGCAATAGACCATATATCTTCATTCTGATAGAATGCATTGACATCGTTCATATGATATCTCTCATAAATTGTAGCCTGTATATCAAACATTTTATTTGGATATCTGACATGGGCTTTAACTCCTTCATCCATTTCATCGAAATCCTTGAACAGCTTAGGATATATCTTTTGTAATGTCCTGGCTATAGGATCAGTTTCATCGACAACATAATAGCTGGTATCGCCGTTATATGCATCTATAACTACTTTAACTGAGTTTCTGATATAGTTTGTGCTGCTCTGTTCACTGTATGGCTCCGAGTACGGATATCTTGATGTCGTCGTATATGCATCATATATCCAGTACAGATTGCCGTTTGCGGTAACCATATATGGGCTTGTATCATAAGTCAGATACGGCATTATCTTTTTGACTCTTGATGTGATGTTTCTGTTAATAACAATCTTGGAGTCGCTTGTAATGTTTGATGAAACCAGCAGCTTAAGGCTTCTTTCTCTAACCGAGAACAGACATCTGTTTGCGAAGTTCATTTTGATTCCAGCATCCCCTGAATACTTGGTATACTGGTTTGCTTCGTCACCTGGATAGTCAAATTCCTCTTCATCAGTACCTACAAGGATATAGTCATTAGTAAGCTGTCCAAAATATATGGCAGGATTATCAATTTGAATTTCCTCAACCGAAGAGTTTGGAGGAATATCTCCCACCAGTACATCAGGCTGTCCACTTGATGTAACCTTGTCAACCCTTGACAGCGTCACACCATAGCCATGAGTATATTTGATATGTCTGTTAAGCCATGTATCGCTTATTTTGCTGCCGTCAATATCCACCTCTCTGGCTGCAAGGAATGTCTGTGTATACTCACCGTTTACGTAGTATCTGTCTACAAATACATCATTGAAGTTATAGTATGTTCTGATGGCCTGTGTCTGATTGTAGAATTTATTTGCAGGTGAATAATCATTTATTCTGATATTTGTAATCGTTTCAGGGTTGTTGTTGATGTCCTCATTGTCAAGGTCATTGCTTACTGCAAATGCTTTGCTTGTAACATTGTCAACGCCATATGCATACTGTGTATATTCTATATTTCTTTCGAGATATTTACTTTCTTTGTTCAGTTCATCAGGTGATACAACATAGTTCTGAACGAGCATTGCTCCGCCTGTTCCTACGATGCCCACAAGTATCATAATCACAGGCACGATAGCCATTGTCTTGAGCTTTCTTTTGCTTATACCTATCATGAATCCCACAGCCCCAAGAAGTGAAAGCCCAGCGAGCACTCTATACATCCATAAAGTAACTGTAACATCTGTATATCCTGCCCCGTATACCGCGCCAGTATGATTGTAAAGCAGATCATACTGCTTGAGGAAGAAATCTACAGCCAGCATAACAAAGAATATAACTCCTACAACGATAAGCTGTTTTGAAGCGATATGAAGAAGCTGACTGAAATTGTCACTGTCAAACTGTTTTTTCTTTCTTCGAGGTCTGTTTACATGACCTTTGCCGTTAAACGATCCTGCAAATTTTTCAAACATGCCGCCAAGGCCGCCGCCCATGTTTTCAAAGCCTGCAAAGCCTGAGCTTTGCTGTGACGGTTCTTCATCAAAATCACCTGTGTCTGCATCTTCAAAAACAACAGGCTTTCTCATTGAAAGCAGCATTGCGTAATAAATAAGTGTGATTATTATAAAGGCTACCGCCAATGCTATAATGATGCCATTGACCTCTTTGATAAACGGTAGCTTGAATACATAAAGAGAAATATCGTTATTATACAATGGATCCGATACATCAAAATCCGTACTCTTGGTGAAGTTGAGCCATTTGTACCATAAATCCGATACGCAGAAATATGTTGCAACGCATGCAAAAATCCCTGCCAGCACCCAGCTTATGATGTTCATGGTTTTCTCATTGGGAGCATCCAAAGACTCGACTTTTTTGTAGTAACCTTTTTTGAGAAGCTTGAGATATATGTATACCAGAAACCCTACTACAACAAATACAGGGACTCCGATTTTAATCTGAGTCAAAAGCTTAGTAAAGAATACGCTCACATACCCAAGTT
The DNA here is from genome assembly GCA_963590215.1 of Anaerovoracaceae bacterium. GTDB lineage: Bacteria > Bacillota > Clostridia > Peptostreptococcales > Anaerovoracaceae > UMGS973. The sequence goes on from CAVAON010000002.1 coordinate 42,224, forward strand.
CTCTGAACCAAAGGAAATCCGTAATGAATCCCACCAGTGCAAATACAAGGGCAAGGAAAACGATTATCGCCAGGATTATCCATCTGGCTTTTGATCCTCTTTTCTTTTTTTCCAAAATTCTTCCTCCTAAATAATATCAATGCAGTCAGGAAAAGATACCTCTAATCCAATTTTCTATAACTGTAAGTTTCGGTTCGATAACCTGTGCCATGGCAGACTCAGGGAACTGAAACCTTATAATCATGAGTGCGATCTGAAAAGCAAGGATAACAGCCAGTATTATTATCACAACGGTTGCTGCTCTGCTTCCTTTTGAAACAGGCTCTTCGGCTTCTTCCTCTTCCGACGTTTCAGGCATATTGCTCCAGAAGTTGTCATCCTTGAAATCACCCAAATGGAATTCACCTGTTTCTTCTCTAACCTTGCGGTTGCGTTTTTTCTTTGTATCCTCAGCATTTGCTGCTACAGCCTGCTCTGTCTCCGGTTCTGGTTCCTGCTCCTGCTCCAGCTCCGGCTCTGATTCCGGCTCTGTTTCAGAAATCTGCACTATTTCCGGCATTTCATCCTCTGCCTGAAAGCCTTCGATCTCATTTGCATCAGGAATTTCTTCAGGAAGGATTCCTCTGCCGGTTCTTCTTCATCATTTACATCCTTGTTTTCTTCTTCAAGCTGCTGATCAAGGTCGTTTATTCCAAACTGCTCTTCAGCTTTTTTGAGAAATTCAGCAAACTGATCTCTACTTATCTGTTGCGTAGCAACTCTTGTTTTTTCAGGCGAGCTTGACTGCTGAGCATCTTCTTCAAGCTGGTCTTCTATATTGCTTTCGTTAAACAGAAGCTCTCTCGCTTTTGTCATCTCCTCTATCTGATTTGCAGGCACCTCAGGCTCTGAAGCTACTGCCTCTTCTGGTTCTGATTCTGCTGAAGGCTCTTCCGGCCACTTGCCTGAAATATCGTCCTCATCCACTTTGAGAGGAATTTCTGTTTTATCTGCTACAGGAATTGCTTCTGTTTTCCCGGCTTCTTTGCGTCTGCGCCTTGCTTCAAGTCTGCTTTCCACACTTTGAGGCTGCTCTTCTTCCTGTTCATCAAGCACAATCTCTTCGTTTGTATTTGCAGTATCAAGATTAAGCTCTTCAAGCCGGAGAGCTCTCTCTTCTTTTGCTTTTTTGACCTTTTCGTGTTCCCTGTTCAAAAGCTCCTGGAATTCAGCGTTTTTTTTGCTGAATGTATAGAAGTCGCCCTCTCTGCTGCCGAATTTTTCTGAAGGCTTTGCCTCTGCAGGCCTCAATGCTTTTGAAGAATCGAAAACAAAATCGCTTATCGGCTCACTACCATGTTTTGGTAATCGTGATGCCTCTGAAATTTTGTCATCCATAGTCCTTGCTTTTTTGACTCCAAGAAGGTCTCCCCAATCAAATGTCGCAGTATCCTCCTGCTTTCGCTGCTGCCTGTTAAAATCGTCCAAATCCCATTTGAAATTAAAATTTTCTCTGGTTTCAGGCACAGTATCAGGGTCAAATACTATCTCACTATTGGATGCTTCCGATGTTGGCTTGTTAACTTTTGTCCCGCATGCAGGGCAGAAATTATCGCCTTCAAAAAGTTCTCTGCCACAATTCCTACAATACATTGTCTCCCTCCGTCCTGCTATATTTTATCTAAACGTAATTGTCGTGTTTGAAATTCTGAATATTCCTTTAGATTATACTACAAAACAGAATATATAGCAATTCCATCACTATTGAAATTTTGTCCGTGTGTGCTGTTTTTTGTTGTTTTTTTTATTTCGACTTGACAGTGTACTGCTTGATATAGTACACTCAAGGCACAAGGAAAGAAAGGAGGCTGAAATGTTTCAGATAGATTCAAAGAGTCGCAAATCCATTTATGAACAGGTTGTAGATAATATCAAAGAGCTTATTATGAAAAAAGTTCTGGCACCTCAGAGCAAGCTGCCATCTGTGCGCGAGCTGTCAAAGCTTCTGCTGATAAATCCCAACACTGTCCAAAAAGCTTATAAAGAGCTTGAGCGCCAGGGGTATATCTATACATCCACAGGTCTTGGCACATTTGTCTCCTCAATTGATACAACTGTACTCGATATGCAAAAATACAAGACCATCCTGGAACGTATCCGGTTTTATATCGAAGAGCTTTATTATATCGGACTTACAGATGATGACATTATCAGGGCTGTAAATGAAATTGTAAATGAAAGGGGTGAGCACTTTGATTAAAATATCAAAAATAGACAAACACTTTGAAAAGGTTCATGCGCTCAAATCTGTATCAATGTGCATCAGAAGGGGTTCTATATATGGTCTTGTCGGCACCAACGGCAGCGGCAAAACCACAATTTTAAAGCACATTACAGGAATTATGCAGCCCGATTCAGGCAGTATTACTTTAGATGGCGATGCTGTTTTTGAAAATCCCGATGTCAAACAGCGCATATGCCTTGTCCCCGACGAGCTTTTCTTTTATGGCAACTATAACCTGAATGACATGTGCAGGCTCTATGCAGGCATGTATCAGAGCTGGAATGCCAAGCGATTTGACGAGCTTGTAACTGCATTCGGTCTTGACCGCAGCAAGAAGATAATAAGGTTTTCAAAAGGCATGCAAAAGCAGGTGGCATTCACACTTGCCATATCGGCAATGCCCGATGTACTTGTTCTTGATGAGCCTGTTGACGGTCTTGATCCTGTAGTAAGAAGAACTGTATGGGATCTCATAGTAAATGATGTAGCCGAAAGAGAAATGACTGTAATAATATCCTCTCACAATCTCAAGGAAATTGAGGGAATCTGTGACACAGTAGGAATACTTTCGGCAGGGGAGCTTGTCCTCGAAAAAGATCTTGACGATCTTAAGTCGAATATACACAAAGTACAGGTTGCATTTGCAGATCCAAAAGAGGAGCTTTACGAGAAGCTCAATATATTAAGCCGCAGCACGACAGGCAGTGTGGATATGCTCATTGTAAGAAACAGCGCACAAGAAATAGAAGAAGCTTTTGCTCCATACAATCCGCTGGTGCTTGATATGCTTCCTCTTACGCTTGAAGAAATTTTTATTTATGAACTGGGAGGTGAACACAGTGAACAAGGCAGCATTTTATTCTAAGCCCATCAAGACAATAATCTTAAACGATTTCAGGAGATTCTGGGTTTTATCACTTGCTGAATTTCTGGCGCTTTTTCTTGCTACAACCTCAGTGGTGATTATACATTACTCAGACCTTGCTTCCGTTTCATCATATATACAGTCAATTATGGATATGTCCAATGTATTTATAACGGCACTTGTGTGTATATTTGCAATACTCTCCTCGGTAGTAGTTTTCAGGTACATGCATCTTGTGAATGCAGTCACTGCATCTCACAGCCTGCCGGTGACAAGAGGCATGCTTTATACAGGACACTTCATTTCAGGTTATCTGATTGCTTCCGTGCCTGTTGCATTAAACGGCATAATACTGATGATAATCTCAAAGCCTGTATATTATGATGAGATCCCGTATCTTTCCATTGCAACAGAAGCCCTAAACGGCAGAAATATATTCACAGCAAAAAGTGTTCTTGTTACAATGCTCTTACTGCTGCTGATCATGCTGTTTGTATATGCGGTATCTGTCTTTGCAGGCATGCTCTGCGGCACCTCTGTAATGCATATCATAGGCGCTTTCGGGCTCAACCTCCTGATTCCTGCACTGCTTGCCTTTGTATGTGAATATGCACAGCTTTTCCTTTACGGATTTTCAACTTCATCATCAATGCTTCATACAATCAAGCTGTCTTCACCTGTACTCAGCATACCTTCTATGAGACATGCCGGGTTCCACGAATCAGACAGTATAAGTGTTTTGCCTTTGATTATATATATATTAATAGCTGCTGCAGTCATCCTAGCAGGTTATCTTCTTTACAGGCATCGGAAGCTTGAGAATGCAACAGAGCCTCTTGTTTTCAAAGTGATGATACCTGTAGTATGCGGTCTTATTACGTTTTTCGCATCAACAATATTAGGGCTATTTGCAGAGGGAAACAGGTTTTTTATATGGTTTGCGGCAGGAACTATCGTGTTTTACATATTGAGTCGTATGCTCTCTCTCAAGACAACACGAGTTTTTAACAAAAAAACATTCAAATCGCTTGGCATATACACCCTTATAGTAGCTGTATTTGTAGGTATATTTGTGTTTGATGCTACAGGCTATGAAAACAGAATTCCAGCCGAAGAAAGCGTCAGCTCCGTATCGACTGACCTGTTTGTAAATGGCGGATATCAGTTCACGCAAAACCGTTATAACAGTAAAACCGTCAGCTTCACTTCAAAAGAAAATATAGAAAGCATCAGGAAGCTTCATGAAGAAATGCTTGCCCAAAAGCCTTCATCAATCATCTCTGGAAGCTGGGAGTCCATATTAGAGGATTCAACCTTAAGTTGCAGTTACACACTCAAAAACGGTCATGTTGTCAGCAGGAGCTATGACGTACCACAGAAATTCACTGCAAAAAGCAAGGCTCTCAAAGCTATATATGAGTCGGATGAATATAAAGAGATTTTTTCACTGTACAACACCGAGCTGTTCTCTAATCCAAAGGCTTCGTTTTCTCTGGTATCATATATATCCGTTGATGTTTATTCGTCAGCTATAAAAGACTCGGAGCTAAGCGAACTGATGGCCGTAATGGAAAAAGACTTCAGGGCGAGAACATTTGAAGAGGAACTTGATGCTGACAATGCTCTTGGAGCAATAAGCATTTCGAACGTTTCAGATAATGCTACAACCACTGAAATTCCTGTGCTCAAAAGTGATGCAAATACAATAAATTGGCTGAAAAAGCATGGGTATTATGCACAGATTGATCCTGCAAATTATATTATAGAAACAGCCTCTTTATATAGCAATACCAGTGACTGCTACTTTGATATCACATCATATCTGAAGGGCAGAAGTCTTGAGGAAATAATAAAGCGCTATCCTGATGAAGTAATTCAATCTGATAGTTATTATGAGTTGTCATTAGATATGAAACGTGCAGATTCTTCAAATACATATTATTATTCCATACTGTTTTCAGAAGAATCATTTCCCGCAGATCTCAAAAGAGTAATTTTTCAATAAAAGCATACCAAAGCAAGCAGCCATGCCAGCTGATACACGCCAGCTGCATGGCTGCTTGTTTTATTCTATTCGACGGTGACTGACTTTGCCAGGTTTTTTGGCTTGTCTATATTGCATCCTCTCAGCTTTGCAATATGATATGCAAGCAGCTGAAGAGGTACTATTTCAAGAATCGGTGCAACTTCGTCCATGCAGTCTGGTATGTAGATTGTCATATCCGCCTGTTTTTCGATAGCGTCCGAATTGTCCTTGGCAACTCCTATTACAAATGCGCCTCTTGCTTTGATTTCCTGTATATTTGAAAGCATTTTTTCATACAGCTTTTCCTGAGACGCAAGAGCTATGACACAAGTGCCAGGTTCTATCAGCGCAATAGTTCCATGCTTTAGTTCTCCTGCTGCCATTGCAAAGGAATTGATATATGAAATTTCTTTGAGCTTGAGTGAGCCTTCATATGCAATGGAAGCATCCATCCCTCTGCCGATAAAAAACATATTGTTGTTTCTGTATATTTTTTCAGCTATTTGCATTATGTGTTTTTCCTGTTTCAGGACTGCTTCAAGCCTGCCCGGAAGAGATGCAAGTTCATTAATAACAGTTTTGAGACTTTCGTCAGTTATGGTGCCCTTCACCTGTCCCATATAGAGAGCCAAAAGGTACATGCACATAAGCTGGGTTGTATATGCTTTAGTTGAAGCAACCGCAATTTCAGGACCCGCCCATGTATAAAATACATCATCAGACTCCCGTGCAACAGAGCTTCCGACCACATTTACAACGGAGAGAACTCTGGCGCCTTTTCGCTTGGCTTCTCTGAGTGCTGCAAGTGTATCAAGAGTTTCCCCTGACTGGCTGATAGCTATAAAGAGGGTATGTTCATCTATAAGGGGGTCTCTGTATCTGAATTCTGATGCGACATCCACCTCGACAGAAATCCCGGCAAATTTTTCAATAACCGCCTTGCCTATAAGTCCGGCATGATAAGCTGTACCGCATGCAACTATGTATACTTTGGAGGTCTTTTCAAGATCTTCTGCTGTAAGGCTGATTCCATCAAGTCTGATTTTGCCATCCTGGTCAAGTCTCCGGTTCAGCGTTTCAGCAACACCTTTAGGCTGCTCGTAAATTTCTTTGAGCATAAAATGCTCATATCCTTCTTTTTCTGCTGCATCTGAATCCCAGGTTACATGAAAAACATCGCGTTTGACTTCGTTTTTGTTTTCATCATATATTTTGATTGAATCCTTATCAAGGACAACAGTTTCACCGTTTTCTATCAGATAAACTTCTCTTACATATTTGAGAAGTGCCGGAATATCCGATGCAATGAAATTACATCCTTTGCCTATGCCCGCAACAAGTGGGGCATCTTTTCTGACAGCTACTATTTTGTCAGGGTCCTTTGAAGAAATTACTCCTATGGCATATGCACCTCTCATTTTGCCTACTGCTTTGTATACAGCTTCAACAAGGTCTCCTTCATCATATATGCCTATAAGGTGAGCGATTACTTCTGTATCTGTATCTGACTTAAAAACAACCCCATGCTCATTTTCGAGCATTTCTCTAAGCTCTACAAAGTTTTCTATGATGCCGTTGTGAACAACAGCAATCGTATTGCCTGTGTTACTGTGAGGATGGGCATTTATATCTGAAGGCACACCATGGGTTGCCCATCTGGTATGTCCTATTCCTATATTGCTTTCGAATCCATCATCACTTATTATTTTTTCGAGATTTTTAATTTCTCCCACATGTTTTCGTATTTCAATACGATTGTTTATGTTAAGAGCTATACCTGCAGAGTCATAACCTCTGTATTCAAGCCTTTTGAGCCCGTCTATTATTACTTCTTTGGCATTGTTACCGCCCACATATCCTACTATACCGCACATAAGTCCTCCCTATGCAAACTTTGATTCAATAAGCTGCGCAAGTTCTTGCGCATCCTGTTTAATCTGCTCTTTATCTGTGCCCTCAATCATAACTCTTACAAGAGGCTCTGTACCCGACGGTCTGATAAGCACACGTCCTTCCCCTGCCATTTTATCTTCAAGAGTTCTGATTGCATCAGCAATTTGTTTATCGTCCATATATATTGATTTGTTTTCGTTTTTGACTCTGGCATTGACAAGTACCTGCGGATACATCACAATGCTGTCTGCAAGCTCGGATATTTTCATATTAAAATGTCTGATGGCATTTATAAGCTGAATTGAAGCCAAAGTTCCATCTCCGGTTGTTGCATAATCAAGAAAGATTATATGCCCGGATTGTTCTCCACCTATAACGCTGCCTGTTTCAAGCATGCTCTCAAGTACATATCTGTCACCGACTCCTGTTGCAACGCTTTTGCATCCCATGGACTCAAGATGCTTGTGAAATCCAAGATTACTCATGACTGTACCTGTAACAAGATTGCCTTTTAACATTCCTTTTGATTTGAGCATCGCAGCACATATGCAAATTACTTTATCTCCATCTACGACACGTCCCTTTTCATCAACTACAATAAGTCTGTCAGCATCTCCGTCATAAGCAAGCCCTATATCAGCACCTGTTTCAACTACTGTTTTTTGCAGGGCTTCAGGATGAGTTGAGCCGCAGCTGTCATTGATATTGATTCCATCAGGACTGTCTGCTATGACAGCAAGCTTTGCACCAAGCTTCCTGTATACCTCAGGCGCTGTCATATATGAAGCGCCGTTGGCACAATCCATAACAATGGTGAAATCTCCGAAATCACCATCTGCTGTATCTGTAAGATGATTGATATAAAGCTCTCTTGATTCTGTCTCTTTACATGATACAGTGCCTATTTGTCTGGGCTCTGCAAAATTCTCTTTGATATCACCTGATATATATGCTTCTATTTCGTCTTCGATGTCATCTCTAAGCTTGAAACCCTGCCCGTTGAAAAATTTGATTCCGTTGTACTCAAAAGGGTTGTGAGATGCCGAGATTACAGCACCTGCATCCGCCCCATATTCACCTACGAGAAAAGCAATGGCAGGTGTAGGTATCACTCCTGCTTTTATTACATTTCCTCCTGCTGACATTACACCTGCAGCAAGAGCATTTTCGAGCATATCGCCTGATATCCTCGTATCTTTGCCAATTATAATCAGGGGGCTTCCCTGCTTTTGTCTGCCAAGTACTGTTGCTCCGGCTTTGCCAAGCTTGTAAGCAAGCTCCGGTGTAAGCTGGCTGTTTGCCACCCCTCTGACTCCATCTGTTCCAAATAATTTGCCCATAAAAACTCCTTATTATTCTTTTGCAGAAATTCTGACTGTCACTGTATCAGGTGCTGCTATTACACTTCCTTCACCTTTATATCTGACCGTCAGCGGCACTTCATGTTCTCCTGCATCAAGACCCTTTACGTTTATGCTCAAAACAAAATCATCTTCAGTTACATTTACACCGCCTGTTACTGAAATTTTAACATTACCTGATGTGACTTTGGCATCATAGCTGTCTTCATCAAGATTTTTAATGCTGATATTGCTACCTGTAATGCTCACAGAAGAAGAAGCTTCCTTTGCTATATTAATCTGTGCTACAGGAGCTTTCGCTTTGGATGAGAGTTCTACTCCATCCGGCAAATCAAGAGCAAGTTCGACTTCTGTATTCTGCACTAAACCGCTTATATCCACATCAGCATTGACAGTTGTCATATCTTCAATTGCCGATTTGCTGCCTCTTATCATTATCGTATCCTGGCATTTGATACTGTCATAGCTGTACCCTGATGCAGGCTCCCCTGTAACATTAATGACAAGAGATATTTTTTTTGTATGATAAAGTGAAGCTTTAACTTCGACTGTCTTCTGCGAAATATTGATATTGTCAACTTCATTACCACTGCTGTCAACAGGCTCAAGCTCCGCATTTATAAGCTGATCTATTGCCTTAATGTCTGATACATTTATGTCTGCGGCTACATATGCCACCTTTGCAACCAGAGACTTAGCACCAGATATGTTGATTACGCTCTCTCCTGTCAGCTCCGCTTCAACTTCTCTGCCGCTGCCTGCTTCACCTGTATATTCGATTTTGACAGCTCTGCTCTCTGTTACACTTTCCTCCACATTTACCTGCACAGTAAGTAAATCATCAGAAGCAAAATTCACATTTTTGTTTGTTTCAATTTCAACAGCAACGCTGTTAGTACCTGCAATACACTCTGAAACATCTGCAGTGGCTGTAAAGCTGTCTGCATCCATTGAAGCAAGCACCTTGCGATTTCCCTCTACTGCCACATTGACAGTAACTGGTGTATCATTAGCTACAGCAAGGCCTCTTTCGCTCAGAACCTCCTCATTTACAAGCTGCACGGGAATATTCTTGAAGGTCTGCTTCTGGACAGGATTTACAGCATATGCCACATAACACCACAGCCCTATGGATATCACAAAGGCAAGAATCACATTTGCAAGTTTGTTGTTAAACATTTTTCTTACCTCCAAACAACTTTCTGATCAGAGGGTGTTTGACCTCCACCTTTGGGATATACATGTCAAGAAGAGTTTTTTCGATTGTTTTGATATCAAGATATCTGGTTATTACTCCGTCTTTTGCCATAGAAATAACACCAGTTTCCTCAGATACAATAATGGCAAGAGCGTCTGAATGCTCAGTAATTCCTATTCCTGCTCTATGCCTGGTGCCAAGCTCCTTGTCAAGATTTTTGTTCTCAGTAAGAGGGAGTACGCAGCCTGCAGCATAGAGTCTGTCTCCTCTGACTATAACAGCCCCATCATGAAGCGGTGCTCCTTCGTAAAATATATTGCCTATAAGCTGCTCTGAAATATCCGAATCTATAATAGTGCCTGTTTCAACTCTATCATTTAATGCAGTCTGGCGCTCTATAACTATGAGAGCTCCTGTTTTACTTGACGAGAGATTTTGAAGTGCAGTCACAAATTCATCTGTTATTCTGACAGCTTTCTCTTTGCCTATATTAAGCATGCTGCCCCTGACAAATTTGTTGCGCCCTACATACTCCAAAGCTCTGCGGAGCTCAGGTTGAAATACTACAACCAGAGCCAGTATCCCCATTGTTGTAATGCCTTTGAGTATCCAGTTCAAAGTATTCATATTGAGAAAATCGGACACAAAAAACGCAGCTGCAAGCAGCAAAAGCCCCTTGACAAGCTGTTCCGCTCTTGTCTCTCTGATAAATTCAAGCACTTTGTATATTATAAAGGCCACGACTACTATGTCGAGAATGTCTGATATCCCTATATTTGAAAATATTGTTTGAAAAAAATCACTCATAATTATCCCCTATAATCTATTACATATTATTTTACCTAAGAAATATCCCCTTTTCAATAGAAATCACACAAAAAACAAACGCGGCAGGGAATATTTCACCCTGCCGCCATATACATTTCATACTAAGAATCAGTAAGTTGTTTCAAGCAATCCATAGCTGTTGTTTTTTCTTCTGTAGACAACATTTACACTATCTGTTTCCATGTTGAGGAAAACAAAGAAATTGTGTCCGAGAAGCTCCATCTGCATGATAGCTTCTTCGGCATCCATAGGTTCAAGCTGGAATTTCTTGGTCCTGACGATGTCGATTTCTTTTTCTGGCTCATCTGTCTCAGGAAGATCTGCAAGGAAGAAATCCTTGTTGTCCTTGTGTTTTCTCTGAAGCTTGGTCTTGAATCTGGACATCTGATTTGACAGTTTGTCAACGATTCTGTCTATAGAATCGTAAATATCATTGCCTGATTCTTCGGCTCTGAAAATCGTCCCTTTGTTTTCTATTGTAGCTTCGATTTTGTCTCTAGAGCCTTCTGAGGAAAGTTTAACATTAGCCTTAATCTCGTCTGAAAAGTACTTGCCTAATTTGCTCAGCTTCTTTTCGACGGTTTCCTTGAGTGCGTCACTTGCATTAAAGTTTTTAGTAGTTATTATAATCTTCATTGAAACTACCTCCTCTAGCCTTTTTTTGATGTCTATATTATAGCACATTTCGAAGCGAAAAGATACATCTTTTCTTATTTTTTCTGACTATTCTCAAAATTTTATCTAATCACCGTTTGCTCCCTCCCTTCAACAGGAGACACTCCGCACTAAAAAGCACGGGACAGACTTTATGCCTTATCCCGTATCTGTATATATGCCATTTATCTCACCCTAAAACCAAGACCGTCCGCATTTGCAGTAATAGTTACAGCATTGCCATCAACGATATCGCCTCTGATTATTCTTGCTGCCAGCTCGGTTTCAATATATTTCTGAATATATCTGTTTACAGGTCTGGCACCGTAGTTAGGATCATAAGCTTCTTTTGCAATGAAGTCTCTGCCCTCATCAGAAAGAGCAAGAGTTATATCTCTGTCTGCAAGACGTTTTTCAAGTCCTTTGAGTGAAAGCGATATAATCTGTCCCACCTGCGACTCTGTCAAAGGACTGAATACAACTATGTCATCAATTCTGTTAAGAAACTCTGGTCTAAAATAGATTTTCATTTCATTTCTGACCTGTTCTTTAACCGATTCATCAATAGTGCCGTCAGCTCTGATATTGTCAATCAGACTCGTACTCCCTATATTCGATGTCATTATAACTATTGTATTCTTAAAATCAACTGTCCTTCCCTGATTGTCTGTAAGTCTGCCATCATCAAGCAGCTGCAGCAGTATGTTGAACACATCAGGGTGAGCCTTTTCGATTTCATCAAACAGTACAACACTGTACGGCTTGCGTCTTACAGCCTCTGTTAACTGTCCGCCCTCGTCATATCCTACATATCCCGGAGGCGCTCCGACGAGCCTTGATACTGAGTGTTTTTCCATATACTCTGACATATCTATTCTTATCATATTGTTTTCGGAGTCAAACAGTGCTTCGGACAATGCCTTTGCAAGCTCTGTTTTACCTACGCCTGTAGGTCCAAGGAATATGAAGGAGCCGATAGGTCTATTCTCATCTTTGAGACCTGCTCTTGCTCTCAGTATAGCCTCTGAAACAGCCTGTATGCCCTCGTCCTGTCCGATTACTCTCCTGTGAAGTATCTCAGGAAGTCTAAGGAGCTTTTCTCTTTCGGATTCAACCAGCTTTGATACTGGTATGCCTGTCCAGCCTGATACAACCTCTGCGATTTCCTCCTCTGTAACCTCCTCTTTGAGAAGCCTGTTTTCTTCGGCTCTGCCTGCAAGGTCTTTTTCCTCTTCGAGTTTCTTTTCAAGATTAGGTAGTGCACCGTATTTAAGCTGTGCCAGCTTTTCAAGATCATATGCTCTTTCAGCATCTTCAATCTGATGCTTTACCTCTTCTATCTGCTGTTTGGTACTCTTGACTTCAGTAATAGCCTTCTTCTCGTTTTCCCACTGAGTTCTCATCGAAAGTTCTTCTTCCTTGAGTACAGAAAGTTCTTTTTCGATAGCTTCAAGCCTTGCCTTGGAGCCTTTGTCCTCTTCTTTACCAAGGGCCTGCTTCTCTATTTCAAGCTGCATTATTTTTCTTGAAATTTCATCAAGCTCTGACGGCATTGAGTCTATTTCTGTTCTGATTTTTGATGCCGCCTCATCCATAAGATCTATGGCCTTGTCCGGCAGGAATCTGTCTGAAATATATCTGTCAGAAAGCGTAGCACAAGCAATCAGTGCACTGTCTGTAATCCTGACGCCATGATGGATTTCAAAACGTTCCTTGAGACCTCTAAGTATCGAAATAGTGTCCTCTACCGTAGGCTGATCAACGAGTACCTTCTGAAATCTTCTCTCAAGGGCGGCATCCTTTTCGATGTATTTACGATATTCATCAAGAGTTGTAGCGCCTATGCAGTGGAGCTCTCCTCTGGCAAGTTTAGGCTTGAGCAGATTGCCTGCATCCATGGATCCTTCTGTCCTGCCTGCTCCTACTATATTGTGAATCTCATCTATGAACAGAATGATTCTGCCCTCTGATTTTTCGATTTCATTAAGTACAGCCTTGAGTCTTTCCTCAAATTCACCTCTAAACTTAGCTCCCGCTATAAGGGAGCCCATGTCAAGGGCATATATAGTCTTGTCTTTGAGGCCCTCAGGCACATCGCCGTTTAGAATTCTCTGCGCCAACCCTTCTACTACTGCAGTCTTACCAACACCCGGCTCGCCTATCAATACAGGATTGTTCTTAGTTCTTCTTGACAGTATCTGTACTGCATGACGGATTTCGCTGTCCCTGCCGATTACAGGATCAAGCTTTCCCTCTCTTGCCATTTCAACCAGATCTCTGCCATATTTATTAAGGGCGTCGTAATTGTCCTCAGGATTCTGACTTGTTACTCTCTGATTGCCTCTGACCTTTGACAGGGCTTCGAGGAATCTGTTTCTGTCTATGTGGTATTTAGCAAATATCTTCGCGGACGGGGTCCCCTTTTCGTCCAGCAGAGCAAGGTATATGTGTTCAACGCTTACATACTCATCTTTGAAGCTCTCTGCGTTTTTTTCTGCATTCATCAGTATGCCCGAAAGCCTACGGGAGGAATATATGTTATCCCCGCCGCCTGAAACCTTAGGCAGCTTTTCCATCTCCTCCTCAAGCTCTCCAATAATAAGATGCAGGTCTATCTCCATAAATTTGAGCAGCTTTGGAATAAGTCCGTCTGTCTGCTGTAAAAGAGCCAGATGCAGGTGTTCTCCGTCAAGCATCTGATGACCTTCTGATATTGCGATGTTCTGGCAGTCCATTATAGCCTGCTGTGCATTTTGTGTGAATTTCTCTATATTCATAATCTACCCCCATAATCAATATATGTATTAGCAATCTCTATATCTATATATTAAACCTGCATGAACAAAAAGTAAAGAACTTTTTAGCACTCACCGATAGAGAGTGCTAACAAAATACTCTCGGATTTGCATTTTCATTGTCATGAGTATATAATAGGGGAATCAGATTCATACAAAAGGGAGGATAATAACATGAAAAGAGTATATGAATTCTTGAAAAAATGCCGCATATATTACCTTGCTACAACAGATGGCGACCAGCCAAGAGTAAGACCTTTTGGCACAATTGATATTTTTGAAGACAAACTATATATCCAGACAGGTAAAGTTAAAGAGGTTTCAAAGCAGATAGCTGCAAATCCAAAAATTGAAATCTGTGCTTTTGACGGAGACAAATGGATACGTATTGCTGCAACAGCTGTAAGAGATGACCGCATTGAAGCCAAGTCCCATATGCTGGATAATTACCCTGACCTCAAGGCAATGTATGATGCACATGATGACAATACAGAAGTACTCTACCTCAAAGATGCATGTGCCACAATCAGCTCATTTACAGACAAGCCTGAAATCATCGAATTCTAAAAAAAGAAAAAGCGCAAGCCAACCGTTTAATTATCAAAACAGGAAACCCGCAACACAGCGAATCTGCTGCTAATGGGTTTCCTGTTTAATTACATAATATATCTTCTATTCGTCCATATCAGGATCCATAGCTCTGTCAAACAGCTCTTCGATATCCTTGTGAGGCTCTTTGTCTGCAAGAGTTGCAACAACAGCGCACACAAGTCCTACGATAAATCCAGGGAACAGTTCATAAACTCCAGTTGAACCTGAAAGGAATATATACCACAGCACATCTGTCACTGCTCCGCCTACAACGCCTGCAACCGCACCTCTATATGTCAGTCTTCTCCAGAACACTGACAGAAGTATTACAGGGCCAAAGGATGAGCCAAAGCCTGCCCATGCGTTTTCTACGAGATTCATAATAGCCTGCGCCCCTTCACCTTTGCTTGAAGCTATGATATATGCGATAATGCAAACTATAAGCACAACTATTCTTCCTACCCACAGGATTTCTTTGTCACTCGCATTTTTTCTAACGATAGGTTTGTATATATCCGATGTAAATGAGCTTGATGCAACCAGCAGCTGTGAATCAGCTGTTGACATGGATGCCGCCATTATAGCTGCCAGCAGCACTCCTGCTATAAATGCAGGGAACAGTTTTCTTGCGAAAGTTACAAACACCATTTTCTGTGCTCCTACTGTGAGAAGCTCTTCTGCAAGAAACATCCTTCCAAAATATGCTACAAGGCATGTTGCAAGGAGCGCGAATACTACCCATATGATTGCTACTGTAGCACTTTTTTTAATCATCGAAGGTTTTTCTATCGACATAAATCTTACAAGTATATGAGGCATTCCAAAGTATCCAAGACCCCATGCAAGGCCTGATATGATTTCCTGCCATGATGCACTGAATACGCCTGATCCAAAGGAGCACTCAACAGGCTGTCCGCTTACTGCATCTGTATATGAGTAAACAACATCTAATGCTGCTGTGTCCATATTTTTTGTCGCAACTATTACAATTGGAACTGTAAGAAGTGCTGCTATCATTAAAAGCCCCTGTATAAAGTCTGTCCAGCATACGGCCTTAAATCCACCAAGAGATGTGCATATGAGCATTGCAACAGCAAATATGAGCATTGCAGCCTTGGTGCCCAGTGCAGGGAATATTGTAGTAAATACAGAAGCTCCTGCAACAAATCCCGATGCTACATAAAGCGTGAAGCATACAAAGAATATCACTGCACATATAATTTGCAATGTATGGCTCTTAGCCATGAATCTATTACTGAGATATTGAGGAATTGTGATTGCATCTCCTGCGACTTTTGAGAATTTCCTGAGTCTCTTTGCTACAAAAATCCAGTTTGCTGCCGTACCCAAAGCAAGACCTATTCCTATCCACATCTGGCCAAATCCAAATGCCATAATGCTTCCAGGCAGCCCCATCAGCAGCCATGCCGACATGTCTGAAGCCTGAGCTGACATTGCTGTAACCCAAGGTCCCATTGCTCTTCCTCCAAGGAAGTAATCCTTTTCATTGTCACCTTCTTTGCTCTTGAAAAAGAAGTATATGCCTATTCCTATTATCATTACGAAATATAAGGCAAAAGCTAAAATTTCTCCATTCATAAATTGTCTCTCCTTCTTAAATATTAAGTCCTATGCTCAGATTTCTCATAAAATCCTGTACGTTAGTCACTATCCCCTTTGCCGCGAGGCTTCCTCTGTCGCCAAGCTTATTGGCTGCAAATTCAGATGTATCAACCATATAAAAATACAGCGGTCTGATGGTTCCATCTTCAAGAACTCTGTATGTAGGCGTCATATTGCCTGCCGCAATCGTATGAAGCACTGTAGCCATACCGATTACCGTAGTTGCTTTTCTCACATGAGAACGTATTGTGTCCTGTCCTATGTAAGTATGCTCCAGCACCTCCGGCAAAGGCCCGTCATCTCTGATTGAACCGTTAAGTACAAAAGGTACATTGTGCTTAACACAGTTATATATAATACCGTTTGATATGCCCTCACCCTCTATAAATGCGGGGATAGACTCATAGGTATTTATAGCGTTTATTGTATCGAGGTGGTTATAGTGTCCGTTGAAATGCTCTCTCTGGTTCACTATGTCACAGCCAAGAGCCGTCCCAAGATACGCGCCTTCAAGATCATGGGTTGCAAGTGCGTTGCCTGCAAGCAAAGCCTGACAGTAACCATTGGCTATAAGCTGTCCCATAACCCTGCGAGCCTCAACATCGAAACTGCAGGCAGGTCCTAAAACCCATACCACATACCCGTTGTTTGCCTTTTCATACTGAAGCAGCTCTATAAGGTTTTTGTAATCCTGCGTAAAAGAAGTTTCTCTGCTCCTGCTCTGACGAAAGCTGAACGTGTTTTTGACATCCTCGTCCCTGCGTTCCCAGCAGTCGGCATGAACATATATACCCTCGCTTGCATCCTCTGTCCTGCCTACAACAATCATGTCGCCTGCTTTGATGTTTCTGAACTCGACAATGTTGATTTTTTCTCCATCCCATATGGGCACTGCATCCATCCTGCTGTCTTCCGCAAGGTGCCACTTGCCGTTTATCTTGAAATACTCCGGAAAAATAGAGTTTGCATGAAAGCCTTTGGGGGCCGCCTTAGCATGGGGTGCTGTTTCAAGCCTTGCATCAGGAGCCTCGATAAATTTTTTCTCTGTAAAATCCGGTTCGATATATTTTGCCAAGCTAAATCCCATAACAATATACCTGCCTCTTTCAATTTGACTTCGCTATTGTACCACATTTATAACTAGAATGAAACACAGAACCAATTCTGTACATTGTTCCAAATATTTAATTGCAAAGCAACATAAAACTATTGAAATTTTAATGAATATATAGTATACTCTATTCTATACATAAAAAGGGACTAAAAATAAAATAAAAATTTTTTCAGACAAAAAGGTGGCAATATGAAAAA
Organism: Anaerovoracaceae bacterium; assembly: GCA_963590215.1. GTDB lineage: Bacteria > Bacillota > Clostridia > Peptostreptococcales > Anaerovoracaceae > UMGS973. The sequence continues at coordinate 59,632 of CAVAON010000002.1, forward strand.
AAACTCTAAAAACACAAAAGGAAAAATAGTATCGGCAGCATGGCAGCTGTTTTATCAGCAGGGATATGACGATACCACCGTAGAAGAAATCGTAGAGGCCTCCGGCACATCAAGAGGCTCGTTTTATCACTATTTCGAGGGCAAGGACGCACTGCTCGCATCACTGTCATATCTGTTTGACGAGAAATATGATGAACTTAAGGAAACCATGGATCCTGCGCTTTCTCCCATTGATAAGCTGATGTATATGAATCAGGAGCTGTTTATGATGATAGAAAACACCGTGTCTGTAGATCTCCTCAGCAGGCTGTTTTCCACCCAGCTTATAACAAGTGGCGAAAAGCATCTGCTAAATACAAACAGAACATATTACAAGCTAATAAGGCAGATTACTGCCGAAGGGCAGCAGCAGGGCATATTCAAAGACGGACTTTCAACAAACGATATAACCAAGGCATATGCAATGTTTGAAAGAGGACTCATGTACGACTGGTGCATATCCGGCGGAAATTATTCACTATGCCAGTATTCGGCCACAATGCTGTCACTGTTCCTTGAAGGGCTGTGCAAATAAACGAAGCAGGCTCCGCCATGATACTGATTTATTTGTAATTAACGATTTGTTCATCGTGGCGCAGTTCGTTTTTCTGCATTGCACAAATAAACTCACAGCATACATTTTCAAAGGCAAAAGATGCGCACTCGTGAAGCGCAGGCTTTTCTACCAGATTTAAGCACACAAAAAACGCCGAAGCGGTCTTTTGATTCATAATCGGGATATGGCCGCTGGCACATCTTTACGATATTTGCATGGCCGAAGTGCGTATCGGCAGTAAAACAGATCATAGCTGCTCAGCCTCCTATCATTAAACCACTATCGCAAGGTCAGGAAGCATCTGCAGTAAAGGGACAATTATACCAAACGATCCTCGTTGACTAGAAGTATCTCTGAGTTTTCTTTTGCAATATCCAGCATACGCTGCATAAAACCGCTTTTACTGAATACGCCATAGATAACCTCATAGCCTGGAAAAGCCTTGTGAATTCCTGTGGCATTATCAACTTTTTCTTTTAATGCAAAGTACACCGGCGCATCTACCGGTTTCGCATGATACTTGCACTCTCCGGCAAATACCCGCTTGTTCTGATGGTCTACGGACATTACATCAATTTCCGTATCGCCATCAAAATCATTCAGCCAATACGAACCAATACAGGACGGCACAAAGGAAATCGCTCCGTTTCTGCACAGCTCCGCAAAAATGGTCTTGCAGATGTCCTCATAAGCAAATGCAACGAACTTCTCACGGAAATCCTTGTGCATCTCATCCAGCACGATCTGCATGTTATCTAATTCCAGCTCACCTTTATAGGGATAGACATAGCGGAACCAGAAGCGGATGAAATTGTCCGCAATGAAATACAGTCCCTTTCGCGATTTTTCTGGATTCTTCTCTGTAATCGGCGTCCGCTTCTCTATATAGCCCAAATCTGAAAGCGTAGACAGATAGGGCGTCAAAGAGGAAGTTTCCTGTCCAAGCACGCCAGCAATCTTGCCCAGTTTGTGATTACCGTCTGCAATCGCCTTAATGATTGAAAAGTAGTTCACCGCTGTTACAGACTCGCTTTTCAGCAGAAAATTAGGTTCCTCATATAAGAAGCCGCTTTTGGACAAAACAGTATCCTTGAGCTGCTCCTCCAAAGGTCGTCCATCCTCAAAAAACTCCAGATATTTCGGAACGCCGCCTGTTACGGCATACTGCTCTACCGCCTGGTCAAAGGGCATCTTCTGAACAGCATATATATCCGTAAGCGGCAGTGGTGCCAAGCGCATCTGCGCAGTTCTGCGGCCATACAACGGGCTGTCATAAGACAGAGCATGTTTCTGCATCATACCAATCAAGGAACCAGACAGGATTAACATCACATTGCTGTCTTTCAAAATTTCGTCCCAGGCATTTTGCAGAATAGAGGGGAATGCCGAATTTGTCTTTACAAGGTATGGGAACTCGTCAATAACAAGCACTTTCTTTTCATCTGGCTTATAGTCTGCAATCACCTGGAACAAATCCAGCCAATCTGTGAATGCTGCTTTTTGCAGCAATGTATTTTTCGTTGTACGGGCCACAACACCTGCCAGCCGCTTCATGCTTTGGCTTTCCAATTCCTCTGTGGCAAGAAAATAAAAAGCAGTTTTCTTCTTCAAGAACTCCTTAATCAGCGTTGTCTTTCCGACCCGGCGACGGCCATAGATTACCACAAAGCTGCTGTCACGATTATATTCCGCATTCAGCTTACTCAACTCGCTTTTTCTGCCTATGAATTTCATATGTGCGCCCTCCTTATGATAAATTAGTTTATGATAATCTCGTTTATATTATACGTTCACAAGGCAAAAAGTCAAGATTCTTTATTTCTCAACTTCCTAAAATAATCCTACTAGTCATATTTTGAAGAAAAGACAGAATGAGCAAAACCGCAGGAACAGCAATACTCTGCCCTGCGGTTTTAATCAATCCTGAAACAAATCGTCCATTGTTACTACATTAGAAAATATACCGCTGTATTCATTATATGCAAGTCCTAATGTCGTTATCAGCGTGCTGTGAACAGAAACTTTGGGAGAAACCTCTTTTGATAAAATTTCCTGACGGTGAAGCAGTACCTGATAATATTCCTTTGTCACAGTGAATTTATCACTGTAATATTTTATCTCACACATATTTACTACATTATCATTTCGTGAAATAAGCAAATCTATTTGAAGTCCGTCCGTATCATCTCCCCGCTTTGACCACGCTGAATGACTGGTAATCACTCCGCTTATGCCTAATGCTTTCTTAATCTGAGGCACATGATTAAAGCAGACGTTTTCATAAGCAAAGCCTCTCCATACGGCAATCTGCTGTGAGGTTACATTCTGACTCCAGAAGTTATCACTCAGGTTGCGTTTTTTGTTAATAAAATGTAAATAAAACAGACAAAACGGATCAATCAGTTTGTAATGCTCACGCTTTCCTTTTCCAAACGGAATATATTTAACAACAAAATCGCTGGCAATAAGAGCATTAAGACTCTTTGACAGTCTTCCCCCGTCATTTACATTCAGTTTTTCTGCAATTTCACTTCTTGTAAAACCGGCATTTTTGGCATACAGAAGCTCAACGATTTTTTTCATCGACTCAGGGTTACTGAAAATCGATGCAAACAGGCGATCATATTCATCCCTTAATTTGCCGCGTTTGTTAAACAATATATTGTCTATATTCTGCGCCAGACTCATTCCTTTTTGAAAATAGCCCATATAATACGGGATTCCGCCAAGGATCATATAGCTTTGCACGATATCATATCGGGACAGCTTCACCTCTTTGCTCTCATAAAAGGCTTCGCACTCTCCAAGAGTGAAAGGTGCCAGCTTCATTTCATAAGTAACCCTGTTATATAATCCTCCGTGACTGTTTATCAGCTTGTCTAAAATCCATGAATTTGCGCTGCCGCATACAACAACCATCAAATTATCCCGATGACAGCCCCATGTGTTCCAGAATCCCTCAAAGGCCGTCATAAACCCGGACCTCGGAGTGTCAAGCCACGACAGTTCATCTAAAAACACAACCTGTCTTTCACCGTCATCAATTTCTTCTAAAAACTTTTCCAGCATATAGAAGCCTTCTATCCAGCTTTCCGGCTTTTTACTTTTTTTCATCCCCTGTAAAAGCAGCGAATAGTAAAAATGCTCCAGCTGCGCCTTGAGCATGCCGCTTTTGTTTTCTTCTACCGGTGACAGTCCTGCGTGTCTGAATGTAATACGGCCCTTAAAGGTTTCGTCAACTAAATATGTCTTGCCTATGCGACGTCTGCCATAAATGGCAACAAGCTCTGCTTTGCCGCTGTTATATAAACGATTTAATTCTCCGGTTTCTTTTATTCTTCCTATCATATCCGTAACACCTTCTTTTATTATTATATACATAATAAACCTTTTTTAATCGGCGGTCAACAGCCTTTTCTGCATTCAAACCGCCGCTTTAAACGCATTTTCATACCTTTATCCGGCGGTTTACCAATAAAAAAGCCGTCTGATCTGAAACAAATCAAATCCAAACGGCTTATCTCCCTGTAAATATTTTCTCTTGCTCTTTTTTGAACGCAATATAAAAGACCGCCAAAGCGATCTTTTATTCCATATTCAAATAATTTACCTATCCAAGCTCTACCATCTTGTATGTTTTCTTGCCTTTTTTGACAAGGAGCTTACCTGCCTCATCAAACATATCTACAGTAATCATCAGCTTAGGGTCTGTAACCTTGCTGCCTGCAACCTCAAGACCCCCCTGCTTGATAGTTCTGAAGCCCTCTGAGTTTGTAGGAACAACTCCGATTTCTCTGATGAGATTTACAACGCCCATTCCTTCGCCTTCGAAGTTTGCCTTATCCATCTTAACTGTCGGAATATTGTCAAGGGCAGCTCCGCCTGCGAATGCTGCTTTTGCACCCTCCTGAGCTTTAACCGCTTCCTCTTCTCCGTGAACCAGCTTGGTTACCTCAAATGCGAGAATTTCCTTAGCTTTGTTGATTTCAGCACCTTCAAGAGCCGAGAGTCTGTTCACCTCTTCCATAGGCAGGAATGTAAGCATTCTGAGACATTTGTTTACATCTGCATCATCTACATTTCTCCAGTACTGATAAAATTCAAACGGTGAAGTCTTGTCTGCATCAAGCCACAGAGCGCCTTTTTGAGTCTTACCCATCTTCTTGCCCTCGCTGTTTGTAAGAAGCGAGAATGTCATACCGTAATAGTTGTCCTTACCCAGGAGTCTTCTTGCCAGATCCGCACCAAACAGAATATTACTCCACTGATCGTTGCCGCCGAATTCTATCTTGCAGTCTAAATCTCTTGCGAGTGCATAAAAGTCGTATGACTGTAGCAGCATATAGTTGAATTCAAGGAATGACAGGCCTTTTTCCATTCTCTGCTTGAAGCATTCTGCTCTAAGCATCGCATTTACCGAGAATTTGCTGCCTATGTCTCTGATAAATTCAAGATAGTTAAATCCAAGAAGCCAGTCTGCATTATTGACACAGATTGCCTTGCCTTTTTCGGGTTCTTTGTTGTATGAACCCTTTTCAAGAACGCTTCCCGAAGGAACGTATTTCCATTCCTCGTCGAATTCGATAAATCTGTCAAACAGTGCCTTGAATTTGAGTCCGTTTTCTCTGATAGTATCCTGAGTCATCATCTGTCTCATATCAGATCTTCCGGAAGGGTCTCCTATCATAGTTGTGCCGCCGCCTATAAGGACTACAGGTGTATGGCCGTATTTTTGCATGTACATCATAATTATAACCTGCATGAAATGTCCTACGTGAAGACAGTCTGCAGTAGGATCAAATCCGATATAGAATTTGATTTTCTCTTCTCCCAGAAGCTTTCTTATCCCCTCATCATCAGTGGTCTGCTCTATAAATCCTCTTTCTTTGAGAACGTCATAGACATTATCATATTTACTAACATTATCAGGTATGTGATTCATTTTTTCTGTTTCCTCCGTATTTTTCTCTTTTTAACGTTCAATCAGGCATTGCTGACATCTCTGGGCCTGTTAACAAAGAGTGCGGGATCTGTCCGGCGTTCCATTATTTTGTACCGAAAATTCTGTCGCCCGCATCGCCAAGACCCGGAACTATATATGCATGTTCGTTTAATTTTTCATCTTTGGCTGCGATGAATATATCAACATCAGGATGAGCCTTTTGCAATTCTTCGATTCCCTCAGGAGCAGCGATAAGGCACATGAATATAATGTCTTTGCCGCCTCTTTTTTTGACAAAATCAATGGCTGCCACAGCTGAGCCGCCCGTTGCAAGCATAGGGTCTACTACAAATATCTGTCTCTTGTCTATATCTGCAGGCAGTTTGCAATAGTATTCTACAGGTTTATGTGTTTCAGGATCTCTATAAAGTCCTACATGTCCTACTTTGGCATTAGGTACTAGTTCAAGCATACCATCTACCATGCCAAGTCCCGCTCTCAAAATAGGGACTATAGCTATATCTTCACCCTTGAGCATCTTAACTGTTGTCTTGCATATAGGGGTTTCGATATCGACTTCTTCTAAAGGAAGCTGTCTTGTTGCTTCATATCCCATAAGCATTGAGATTTCTTTTACCAGCTGCCTGAAATCCTTTGTTGATGTCTCTGTCTTTCTGATTATTGCTGTCTTGTGCTGAATTAACGGATGATCAAATACATAAACTTTACCCATTTTGCTACCTCCTGGTATATATAATTAACTACATATTATTAAGCATATCAATTCTTCTCTGGTGCCTGCCGCCCTCAAACTCTGTATCAAGCCATGCTGCTGTGATTTCAAGAGCGGTTTCGGAATCAGTTGTCCTGCCTCCCATGGCAATCATATTCGCATCATTATGTTTTTTTGTCATCTCTGCCATATTCACATCTGTACATAATGCGCATCTGATGCCTTTTACCTTGTTTGCTGCAATTGATATTCCTATCCCTGTACCGCAGCATACAATGCCCTTGTCTGCTCTGCCGTCTGCAACGGCCTCTGCCGCCGCTTTGCCATATATCGGATAATCAACCGATTCCTCTGAGTCCGTACCCAGATCCAGTATCTCTATATTCCTCTCAATCAGATATTTTTTGATTGTCTCTTTGAGTGCATATCCGCCATGATCAGATCCTAAAGCTATTTTCATCATATCCTCCTAAACTCTGACTATATTGTATCCTGCCGATTTGAGCATCCTGTTCATTACAGCAAATCCTACTCCGTCTGTATCTGAAAGGGCTCCTGCAAGTATCAGGTCCACATCATCCTTATCAAGATCTCTAAGCTTTGCAAAGAAGTCATGAGCCGCCTCTATAAAAGCCTTTTCTTCAAACAGAATAACTCCTACCTTGTTCCCGAGTTTTTCATTCAGTCCTTTTAGTCTTTTAATCTCGCTCTTGACTTTGTCTCTCTGTCCCTCTATTACTACCATATCAGCCTTGGGAGCATAATGTCTGTATTTCATTCCCGGTGCTTTAGGTTTCAGGTTCTCATCCTGGCTCTGTTTGAGAACTGCAGGATCTATCTCGACTTTTTTGTCAAGTGCTGCCTCTATCTGCTCCGCAGTTATAATGCCGGGGCGAAGTATAACAGGGGTGTTTCCGGTTACATCAAGGACTGTGGATTCTATGCCGACTCTGCAATCTTCGCCTTTAACAATCGCATCTATTTTACCATCAAGATCGTCAATTACATGCTGTGCTTTTGTCGGTGAAGGCCTGCCTGAAATATTGGCGCTTGGCGCCGCTATGGGACATCCTGCTGCCTCTATAAGCTGCCTTGCAATCACAGCATCGGGAAGTCTGATGCCCACTGTATCAAGACCTCCTGTTGTAGCATCGGGAAGTCCCGGTTTTTTCTTTACTACCATAGTAAGGGGACCTGGCCAGAAGTTCTCTATAAGAGTCACTATATCCTCACTTAATCTTGGAGTAAGCTGCCCTATGTCGCTTGCTCTTGCGATATGAACTATCATAGGGTTGTCGCTTGGTCTGCCTTTTGCCGCATATACGGATTTGACAGCCTCTTCATTAAATGCATCTGCTCCAAGTCCATATACGGTTTCAGTTGGAAAAGCCACAATGCCGCCATCAGCAAGCAGCCTGCCTGCAAATGTGATATTTTCTTTTGTGGGTTCTAAAATTTTAGTTTTCATGTTTAGAACTCCTTCATTTTCTCAGCCTGATCCTCTGTAATCAGTGCATCTATGACTTCGTCAAGATCTCCATCTATAAAGGAGTCGAGCTTGTAAAGGGTAAGACCTATTCTATGGTCTGATATTCTTCCCTGCGGGAAGTTGTATGTCCTGATTCTCTCACTTCTGTCGCCAGAGCCGACCTGACTCTTTCTGGCGTCTGAGATTTCCTTGTGCTGCTCCTGCACCTTCATATCATAAAGTCTTGATCTTAAAACCTTGAAAGCTTTTTCTTTGTTTTTGAGCTGTGATTTTTCATCCTGACAGGTTACTACAAGTCCCGTAGGCTCGTGAGTAAGTCTTACTGCAGAGTCTGTAGTATTTACGCACTGTCCACCGTTACCTGATGCACGATATACATCGACTCTTACGTCATTGGGATCCAGATCAACTTCAACATCATCAACCTCAGGAAGTACTGCTATTGTAGCAGCTGATGTATGGACTCTGCCGCTTGATTCAGTTTCAGGCACACGCTGAACCCTGTGAGCTCCGCTCTCGAATTTGAGTCTTGAATATGCGCCTTTACCTTTAATGAGCATTACGGCTTCTTTAACTCCGCCTATGCCAGTTTCGTTGATTTCCATAAGCTCTGTTTTCCAGCCTCTGCGCTCTGCATATCTCATATACATTCTGAGCAGATCTGCTCCAAACAGGGCTGCCTCGTCTCCGCCTGTACCTGCACGGACTTCAAGGATTACGTTTTTGTCGTCATTAGGGTCTTTGGGCAGCATGAGGATTTTGAGATCCTCCTCTATCTGCTCCAGCTTTTCCTGCCCCTCTGAAAGCTCAATCTTGGCCATCTCACGCATTTCCTCATCTGAATCGTCGAGCATCTCCTTTGCAGCCGCTATGTTTTCCTTGGTGAGCTTGTATTCTTTGTATTTGTTAACAATGGGCTCCATCTCACCCATTTCCTTAACGTATTTTTGCCATACAGGCTGATTGTTTATAACGTCTGGGTCTGATACCTTTAATGCCAGCTCTTCGTATTTCTCAAGTATAAAGTCTAATTTATCAAACATTATGCACCTCTGTTTTGTTTTTTATCAACTATATAGTATATCATACTTTGTCTGTATGTTTAAGGTGAATTTGTCTAAAAAAAACCGGAACACAAAATTCCGGTAATTTTTATTAATCCATATTGTATTTCTGCTTGAATTTCTCAACACGGCCGCCTCTGTTAACGAACTTCTGCTGGCCTGTGAAGAATGGATGACATGCTGAGCAAACGTCTAATCTAAGTTCCTCTTTAGTTGACTTAGTAACAAATGTGTTGCCGCATGCACAAGTTACTTTACATTCCTTGTAATCTGGATGGATTCCTTCTTTCATGCTTTCACCTCTTTCCTGCTCAGGTCTATCACCCTTGCATAATGTTTATATTACTCTTGCGAGTTCTCTGCTTTACACGCATTGACTATTGTATCACAGGCGATAGTCTAATGCAAGCCATTTTTGATTGAAGCTCTACCCTTTTTTGTAGACCTGAAGTGTAAAAATAAATTCCACTTCGGCAGGGGACAAGTAGACTTTAGTCTTTCACTTATTTCCACTTCACAAATGTTGCATTTAGTATTACACTTTATGTATCTCTGACAGCTGCCGGAAAGGCAGGTACATATTATGAAAGAATCCAATGCTTTTGCTCATTTAACTTTAGAAGAAAGACGTATCATTCTTACCGGAATCATAAACGGTTCCACTAAAACCGCTATTGCCAAAACCATCGGCAAAGATAAATCCACTGTAGGAAAGGAAATCAAAGCCCACAGAATCCTTTCCCATAAATGCAGAATGCCTCTTGAATGCAGCAGCTACCGCAAATGCCCCTTTGAACGCAAATGTTCTACGGACTGTCCGGAGTATCAGCCCTTCCGCTGTTCAAGGCGTGATCGTTCTCCCGGAGCCTGCAACGGATGTTCCAAATGGTCTCACTGCAGATTTGACAAATACCAGTACTCTCCGGAAAAAGCACACTCGGATTACCGCACTACATTAATCACTTCCAGAGAAGGCGTGAATCTCACCTACGGAGAAGCAAAAGAAATGGCTGATATTATCGCTCCTCTTCTCAGGCAGGGACAATCCCCTTATCAGATTATCACATCACACCCTGAACTGGGTATTTCAGAAAAAACTCTTTACAGCTATATTGAAGATGGTGTGTTTAAGGAGATTGCCGGAATTACAGTAATGGATCTGCGACGTCAGGTTTCACGCAGAATTTCCAAAAAGAAATCCAAAGGCTACAAAAAGCGTGCTGACCGCAAATATCTTCAGGGACGTACATACAAAGACTACAAGGAATATATGTCTGAAAACCCGGATGTTTTTGTTACCCAGATGGACACTGTCTATAACGACGAAACCAACGGCCCGTTTATCCAGACCTTCAAATTTGTAAAAGCAGGTGTTCTCTTTGGCATCTATCGCGAATCCAAAACGGCACAGTCCATGAAAGAGGGTATCGATATTCTGGAGTCACTCCTTGGTACAGAGTTGTTCAGAAAATATGTCAACGTATTGCTCACAGATCGCGGCTCGGAATTTTCCGCTGCCGACGCCATTGAAACATCTTCTGACAGTACAAGGCGAACCAGAGTATTTTACTGCGACCCTATGCAGTCCGGACAAAAAGGCACTTTAGAGAACAAGCATATCGAGCTCAGATATATTCTTCCAAAGGGTACAGATTTAAAAGCGCTTGGCCTTGTTAACCAGACAGCTCTTAATCTTGTACTGAGCCACATTGACTCTGCCCCTTTGGAAATATTCGGTGGGAAAAGTCCTCTTGAGTTGACTGAATTTCTCTACCACGATTTGTATGAAAAGCTGCTTGAATTCGGTATGCAAAAAATAGAGAGGGATAAGATTGTTCTCAAACCTTCCCTTCTCAAAGGTTTTCTCTAAAGACTGGTCAAACAGCTTTTATGCCGCGAAAGCCTCTTTACAATGAGCGGCGGCATGGTAAGCTTCAGGCTATGGCGAAGAGGAGCCCATGCGTTCCTCCCCGCTCCTGAGCCATAAATCCATGCCGCCGGAGGCTCATTGTCAAGAGGATCGTGGAATAAATACTACAGCCATTTTAAATTTAGAGTAACCCAAAACAATTTTTCACAGGCAGTTGTCAGTGCAACTTCATATCCTTGTTCAAGTGGAATTTAGTCTCCCATTTCAAAAAAATGACATTAAAATCCGCTCTTTTAGAATGCTCTTAAACAGCCGGCAAAAGCTGTTTTTGCCTGCTTTTACAATCTAAGTGTAACACTAAAATCATCTTTTGCATAGAAAAAAGTAGCATTTCCCCATTTCTGTAAGAGTAAATACTACTTTAAAATTTGCCTTTTTCAAAGTGGAAGTTACCTTTTCACTTCAGCCCTTTTTTGTAGACTATCTATTAGTAAATTCCACTCTAAGGGGCTCCCATATTCAATGCAGGCTCTTCCGTCTGCGCCTGTTTTTCCTGCTTATAAAAAACCATAATCGCCTTGGCTGAATTTGTAATTGTCACTGTTACCAGCTTCCAGCCGTCCGGCTCCATTTCATTTGCTTTATCTTCTATGAGGGCTGCCATCCTGGCCGCCTTGGGTGCATAGTCAATCACAACTGCCTTATATGCCATACTCGTTCCTCCTTCATCAGGCTACTATAAATATATCATACAAAAATAAATTTTACAACACCGCAAAATCGCCTTTCGCAAAACAGATATAACTAATATGCTTTTGAATAATTGCTTCACCGCCCTCTCTGTGATATTATATATGTGCGCTCTGAAACGCTCCCGTACACAAGGGCTGTCTGTGTACGGTTTTTATTTGCCTATCCCGGAGGACATATGAACAACAACAGCATTTTTACAGTTTTTCTTAAATACACATCATTAAATATATTGAGGCAGATGGCCTATTCCTGCTATACCCTTGCCGATACTTTCTTTGTATCCGCAAGGCTTGGCACAAGCGGTCTTGCAGCTCTAAATCTGGCATTCCCGCCGTTTTGCGTTATAAGCGGGGTCGGGCTTATGATAGGTATAGGCGGCGGCACCTGTTATGCCATAACTAAAGCACGAGGTGAGGACAGAAATGCAGGCAGGGTTTTTACAAACGCTGTATTTCTTGCCGTTGCCTTTATCCTTGTATTCGTACTTGCAGGGATTTTTGCTGCAGGTTCAATAGCGGAGTTTCTCGGTGCAGACAGCACGGTATTTCCCATGACCAAGGCATATCTCCAGATTATACTGCTGTGCGCTCCCGCATTTATTACAAATAATCTGCTGCAGTGCTTTGTCAGAAATGACGGCAATCCCACACTTTCGGCTGCGGCTATGATTACGGGCAGCGCATCAAACGTTGTTCTTGACTATCTCTTTATTTTCCCCTGCAATATGGGAATAGCAGGCGCGGCTCTGGCTACAGGTCTTGCGCCGTTAATCAGCCTGATGGTTTTATCCCCGTATTTCATACTAAAGAAGAATACTTTTCATTTTGTAATATCTGCGCCCGATTTCAAAAGTATGAAAAAAACTCTCTCAAGCGGCGTGCCTCCGTTTCTTACGGAAACCACATCGGGCGTTGTGATGTTTCTGTTCAACTATATAATACTTCGCCTTGCCGGAAATACAGGAGTTGCAGCATTCAGCATAATTACGGTAATATCTCTTGTGGTGGTTGCAATATACACAGGACTGTCTCAGGGTATTCAGCCTGTAATAAGCAGGGGCTACGGCGCTCAGAATATATCAGAGGTAAAAGCCGTACTGAAATATGCAATGGCTGCAATGCTGATTTTATCTGCAGTTATTTACTCTGTCCTGTACTTTGATACGGCACCGATTGTAGACATATTTAACAGTGACGGAAACGAAAAAATGCGTCAGCTTGCAGAAGCAGGTCTGAGGCTCTATTTCACAGCCTGCCCGTTTATAGGCTTTAACGTAGTGCTGTCAACCTGTCTGATTTCAACGGAAAGACCTGTTCCTGCCCAAATCTTTTCACTGCTGCGAGGCTTTTTCGTTCTTGTCCCTGCAGCCTTTGCTCTTGAGGCAGTATGGAATATGACAGGGGTATGGTGCTCCTATCCTCTGACCGAGTGCATAGTTGCCGCGGCAGGAGCAGCACTTTATATTACAAATGAAAGAAAACGCCTCGACTCAAAACGGTCGTAGGCAGCAGGAGTAAACCCCGGGAAGCCGATTCTCTCCGGGGTTAATATATATTGCCGTTATTTCTCTGTCTTTTTGTTTTTCTCCCTGCCCGCAAAGATACCTGCGACCAAACCTGTGCATACTCCAAGGCACAGTCCAAGCCCTATATCTCCTAAAGCCATGCCTGCTGCAATCCCAATACAGATTCCGATGTTTACGGGGATATCTGTTTCCGCTTTGCCCTCTGACATATCCATATATTTTTTACCTTGTTCATATCGCCTGCTCCTCTGGTCTTAAAATTTCCATATAATTATCTGTCTATGGATATATTAACCGCAAAATGTCAATGCTAATATCATGTTAATGTAAAATTTATGTCATATTTTCCTAAGCAAAACGCTATAATTCTTGAAAACGTACATATTTATCATTCTAAAATTCTCGTTTTCGTGCATAAATGCAGTTGTAAAATTCTCGTTTTCGTGTTATGCTGTAGTAAAAGCTGTATTTCAACCGGAGGTGCCAGGTGAAAAGAAAAATATATGATGCTCTCGTAAATTGGAAAAACGAAAACGCAGGAAGCACCGCTCTGCTTATTGACGGAGCAAGGCGTGTCGGCAAAAGCTATATTGCAGAGGAATTTGCGAAAACAGAATACCGCAGCTATATTATGATAGATTTCAACAAAACGCCTCAAGAAATCAAAGATCTTTTTGAGAATTATCTTAACGATCTGGATACCTTTTTTATGTATCTCTCCAGCTTCTACAATGTGAAGCTTCACGAAAGAGAAACTCTTATCATACTTGATGAGGTTCAGCTTTTTCCACGCGCCAGATCCGCAATCAAATATCTTGTTGCAGACGGGCGGTACGATTACATCGAAACCGGTTCTCTGATGTCAATCAAAAAAAATGTCAGTGATATACTTATTCCTTCTGAAGAACATCATATAAAGATGTTTCCGCTGGATTTTGAAGAATTTCTCTGGGCATTTGACAATGATCTGCTTATGGACTATATCAGAAAATGTTTTGATAAAAAACAGCCCATGGGACAGGCTCTTCACCGCAAGGCTATGGATTATTTCAGACAGTATATGATTGTGGGCGGTATGCCGCAGGCAGTCCAAAAGTATATTCAAACGCGTGATTTTGACAAAACAGACCGCATCAAACGTGATATTCTGGAACTTTACAGGGCTGACATCGCAAAACACGCCGAAGGCTATGAAATGAAAGTGCTGCAGATTTTTGACGATATTCCCGCTCAGCTTCAGAAGCACGACAAAAAATTCAGACTTTCCTCTCTAAAAAAAGAGGCTCGTTTTCGTGATTACGAAAGCGCTGTATTCTGGCTGTCTGATGCTATGATTACCAATATGTGCTATAACACATCATCTCCGGAAATAGGGTTGAAACTGAACATGAACAGACTTACATTCAAATGCTATATGGCAGATACAGGACTGCTCATCAGCCATTCATTTGATGAAAACGGAATTGTAAGTGAGGATATATACAAAAAACTGCTGTTTGACAAGCTGGAATTCAACAAAGGTATGATCGTCGAGAACATAGTGGCGCAAATGCTGACAGCCTCAGGACATAAATTATATTTTTATTCCAATCCGTCGCGAGATGATGCTTCCGCGCGTATGGAAATAGATTTCCTTATTGCAAAGGATAAAATCAGCAGCAGGCATAACATTTCACCCATAGAAGTAAAGTCCGGCAAAAACTACACTTTGACCTCTATAAAGAAATTTATGACCAAATACAAAACTCAACTGCACACACCTTATGTTCTTCACACCGGAGATCTGAAAGAAGAAAACGGCATCATATATCTCCCGTTATATATGACTTCTCTGCTGTAACCTGCTTTTTCGTGCAAATTCGTCATCATTTAATCTGCTTTTTCGTGCAAATTTCGTCTTTTGCAACTTGCTTTTTCGTGCGCGACATATTATAATTAACTTGCGTTTTGGAAGACGAGTTGATCGCGAGGAGAAAATATATGCTAAAAAGAAAAATATACAACGAACTTCTTAACTGGAAAAATAAAAGCAACGGCGCAACCGCAATAATGATCGAGGGTGCAAGACGTGTCGGTAAAAGCTTTATTGCAGAGGAATTTGCCAGAAACGAATATAAAAGCTATATTGTAATTGACTTTGGAAAAGCCCCTAATGACGTATTAGAGCTTTTTGAAAACGACAGTTATGACCTCGACCTGTTCTTTGCAAAACTGGCTGCATTTTATTCAACAGTTCTTCATAACCGTAATTCCCTAATCATCTTTGACGAGGTCCAGCAATATCCAAAAGCGCGACAACTCATTAAATACCTTGTTGCAGACGGAAGATTTGATTACCTTGAAACAGGTTCTCTGATCCGTTTGAAAAAAAATGTCCAGAATATTATCATTCCATCAGAAGAAGATCACATAGAAATGTTCCCTTTAGACTTTGAGGAATTCCTCTGGGCTATGGGAGATGAAGCAACCTACCCATTAATCCGACAGTGTTTTGAATTAAAAATGCCTTTAGGGGCATCTTTGCACCGTAAAATAATGAATGATTTCCGCCAGTACTTACTGGTTGGCGGTATGCCGCAGTCAATTCTCGCCTACAGAGACGGCAAGAACTTCGAAGCATCTGACACTGCCAAGCGTCGTATATTAAAATTATATCGGAATGATGTGGCAAAATTCGCCAAAGGATATGAAGACAAAGTCTTCGCTGTGTTTGACAATATACCAGAACAGCTTTCAAAAAAAGAAAAAAAATACAGGCTTTCTTCTCTCAGCAAACAAGCCAGATTCAGAACTTATGAGGATTCTTTTATATGGCTCAACGAAGCAATGATAGTGAATGCCTGTTTCAATGCTACAGATCCTCATATCGGTCTTGCGCTGAGCACTGGCAGCACCACGCAAAAATGCTATATGGCAGATACAGGGCTACTTGTTACTCACACCTTCAAAGATAACAAATTCACTGCCAATGAACTGTATCGTGCAATTCTTTTGGATAGGCTTAATATCAACGAGGGTATGCTGATTGAAAATGTTGTTTCACAAATGCTTCGTCTTAAGAGAGAACGGCTCTATTTTTATTCACGCTCTGACAGCAAGCATCGTGAAAATCACATGGAAATTGATTTTTTGATAACAGAAAAAGGAAAGGTCTGTCCTGTAGAAGTTAAATCCGGCAATTACCGTTCCCATTCTTCCCTTGACAAATTCAGAACCCGTTTTGCTTCTGTCATAGGCAATTCATATATTCTATACACCAAGGATTTAATGATAAAGGACGGTATTGTACATCTGCCCCTGTACATGGCAGAATTGCTCTAATCGTTATAAAACCCGGAAAGACATTTCTCTCCGGGTTTAATATATTTCCAAAAATTCTTTCATGGTAAGTATCTCTGGAGTTTCTACATCTAACACCAGAAAATCCTTGTCCCCTGTCAGAAACACATCTATACTTTCCATAATTGCAGTTGCAAGTATCGGAGAATCTTTTACATCTCGCATTTCCGGAAACTCATTCAATTCCAGTTCTTTGGGGGTATAAACCAATTCAAACGGCAATTCCATGAAAAATCTGTCAATGAATTTTCTTTTGGCTACAAATTTACGCTCTGTCACAAGTCGTAATTCCTCAATCACATAATCACACACCACAATGTGGTGACTTTCTGTTAATTTCCTTGCCAGTTCTCTGGTCTGTGCAGAAGGGAAAAATATCATTGAGACGAAAATATTGGTGTCAAGCATTACTTTCAAGTCAACGCCCCCTTACTTCCTTGCGAACCGCTCTCATATATTCCTGCATATCTTCTTCTGTTTCAAATCCTGCTTTCTGTGCTTCACCTGCAAAGGCTTCCTCTGCTCGCTTAAATGCAAGCATTGCGGAATTCTCAAAATAAAATCTCCCGTTTTCCTCAAAAATAACGATTTTATCGCCGGATCTAAGTTTTAATTTGTTCCTTACAGACACTGGAATAGTAATCTGTCCTTTACTAGAAATTTTTGCCACTTCCATAGTCATCTTCCTTTCGCTGTTTGCTTGGTTTTCTTTACTTTCTTTACTTTTTTATTATATGTACTCTATGGAGAAATATCAACCCTTTTTAGCTGTAAACAAAACCTTTCAACATCATTATACAATTTCTCTGCTCTAATCGTTATAAAACCCGGAAAGACATTTCTCTCCGGGTTTAATATTTACCTTATTCAATTTCTTTTATTTAAGCGTACCTGCCTGGTCAACAACCTTCTTGATTGCATCAAGTGCGTCCTGAGGAAGCTTGTTGTATCCGCCCTCTGCCGTATCGAGGTTCTTAACATAGTTAAGTCTGTCCTGCATACGAGCCTGAAGCTGTGATACATAATCTTTATCATTAAGGTCAGGAACAAAGCCTTCCCATTCGAAGATTTCGATATCCTCAAAAGGTCCCCATTTCTTGAAGTCTGCCTTGCCTTCAACTACAGCCTCAAGAACTCCTAAAGTATCTTCTTTTTGAACTTTTTTGCCCATAAACTCGCCTGTGTTGATGATGAAGCAGTCAACATTCTTGTCTGCAACCAGCTTCTTGAATTTTTCGTAGTCGTTTACAAGCGGATATGTTCTGAACGGATTTGCATAAGGCTCTACTACAAGTGCGTTAGGGTCAACACCTTCTTTTAATCTCTCGGCTGAAGATCTCTTGGTTGCAAGTGTAGCTCCCATTACCGATGCAAGTGAGGCTCCCTTTAATCTTACTACCGGCGGAATTGTAGGGTCTTTCATTATCCAGAATATAGCGTTTACAGGACTTTCAATCTTGTCAACCCTATTAGGTGACCAAAGCTTTGACTTGATAGCACGACCATTACCATTTCTGATGTCTTCTGTTACTATTACAACCTTACCGTCCTCGTCCACTGTTGCAGAGCAGTTCTGTACTGTAAGCAGATATTTGTTGTCTTCGCTGTCGCAAGGGTAATCTGCAGTCTTGTCAAAGTAAGTAGGCTCAAGTGCAACTGATGCGCAGGTATCTGTATTAATAATAAATGCGTCGTCATGAAGGACTTTGATTGCAGGGTATTTGCCATCATGCTTAGCGTGAGTAAGCGTTGATTTGCCTGATCCTGAAAGTCCGAATACTGCTGCTACATACTTGGAGCCGTCATCTAATGTATATTCTTTTTGTCCGCCATGGCATGATGCATAACCGTTTCTGTTGGCTATTGCCCATGCAAGAGTAAGTGTGCCTTTTTTGTGTTCGCCAAAGTATCTCATTCCCAGTATTGCCGCGCAGTTTGTTTCTGTATTGAAGTAGCACAGGCATTTAGGATCGCATACATCCGGCTGGTCAGGGCAACCCTTCCACTGAGGATCTGAGAATATATATACATCTGCTTCTTTGCCATCTCCCACAGGAGCTGAATCTTTAAACATCTTGGTATAGTACTCGGACATATACTGGAAATTCAGCATCCAAGAATAAAGCAGGTTTTCTTCGCCTTCAGGTATAAGCAGGTGAGCTTTAACCATAAATTCAGGGTCAAGACCTATAACAACCTCTGCGTGATAGAGTTTTTTCCATCTTGTATCATATACGGCATCCATAATAATCTTGTCCAGCTTCTCTGTATTGGTGCCTTCTTTACCTGTGATTCTTCTTGCAGGAGCATATCTTCCCGTAATTGAACCGTCATTGAACAAAAGAACCTTTGCATCAGGGTCAAGTCCAAATTCTTCACCTCTATATACAGGCATATCCGTAACTATAGTGCCCGGTGAGTTCTTTGCAAGCTTGTATGCTTCTTTGAGAGTTGTTACCTTGGTAACGTTGTTTCCATAAAACGGTGCTTCGATTATGGAACGTGTCTTTGAAAATCCAGGCTTTCCAGGGCCTATTTCACTTCTTTTGTAATGTGACTTTGTTGACATCAGTCTGCCTCCTTATAACATATGAAATTATTATGCTTCAAGAACAAAATAATAGCCTGACCGGTTACCCAATCAAGGCTATTATATCACTATTCATTTAACATTGAAACAGCTAAATTCAAAAAAACAAAAGTATGCTTCAATCCCTGTCCTTCACCATTAATACTTAATTTCCACCACTTTGCAAGCCTCACAGATGAAAGCTTCTACTCGTGTTCTGTGGCTTGGTTTGAGTTCTGTAATTTTTACAAAGCCTTTTGCGTTTTTTGCATTTTCGAATATACCCGGTACTTCATCAGCAAAGCTGAAAGCACCATCTTTACTGCAAAACAGAAATCCTCTGCGCATTTCTTCACCGCATTCCGGACATTTCATCCGACTTCCCTCCATTTCATTCATCGCTTAACCGGACGCTTAAATTTAACGCCTCCTGCATTCGCTGTTCAAAAATATCTGCTCTGACAAGAGCTATCCCTTCTGCTTCATCTCCAAGAACTACTAATCTGTCTCCTTCGTCAAGACCAAACATATCCCTTGCAGCTTTTGGTATTACAATCTGTCCCTTACTGCCAACAGTAACTGTTCCCCAAAGATGTTTGCCTGCCGGGGTCGGAGCTATTTTAGTGTTTCCTATTTTGTCATCCTGATGAAGCAGAGAATCAATTGTAACACCATAGAGCTTTGCCAGTTTGTCGCATTTGTCAATATCCGGACAGGTCTCTCCCTGCTCCCATTTGGAATATGATTGTCTGGAAATACCTATCACCTCTGCAACCTGCTCCTGCGTTAAGCCTTTGATATTACGGAGAAATATCAAGTTGTCAGCCAACAATTATCTCACCTCCTTGTCTATATATATTATACAGAACGAAGAGCTGTTTTCCACCATACAAACTTGTCAGAAAAGTGCTTTTGAGGTTAAGTTTTTTTGCTTTGTCCTTACAGTCTCTCAAGCCATCTATTTCATAAGTGCACATACGACTCTGTTGTTGCCGCCATAATCCTTTACAATCTCTATTTTTTCAAAGCTTTCGGTTTCTTCAAGCATTGTATTTATCTGCTCCGCCTGATTGTATCCTATCTCAAGCATCAGTATGCCTCTTTTGTCAAGATGTTTAGGTGCTTCTACCATGATCGTCCTGTAAAATTCAAGTCCGTCAGCACCACCGTCAAGAGCGAGCATAGGCTCATAATCTTTTACTTCTCTCTGGAGGGTCGGTATAATGCTGCTTTCGATATATGGCGGGTTTGAAATTATCATGTCAAACTTTGCTTTTTTGCCAATTGCTTCGAACATATCGCCCTTGGCAAATTCTACTTTTTTTCCGACTCCTGCTGCTTTAGCGTTTTCTTTTGCTACTACAAGAGCTTCCCCACTTATATCTGTGCAAAGCACTTTTTTGACGTTAGGGCACAGCTTTGCCATCGAAACTCCTATGGCTCCGCTTCCACAGCACAGGTCTAAAACCTTCCAGTGCTTTCTTGCCGGTACAGCCTCGTATACATACGGGCTTTCGGGATCTGCTGTTTTTTTGGTGGTTTTGCTCTCGACTATAAGGCGGGCATTTTCCACCAGTCTTTCGGTATCCTGTCTTGGTATAAGCACGTTTTCATTAACCTTGAAATCAATGCCCATAAAATTCTGTACTCCAGTTATATATTGTAGTGGCTCTCCTAAAGCTCTTCTGTGAACTATATCAAGATAGCGATCACACCACACATCATCTATGTCATCTGCCCATTTCATAAACATTTGTGAACGGTCAAGCTCAAAAGCAAATTCCATAAGCGCTCTGGCATCATGGGCATAATCAGGTGTTCTGGCCTGCTCCAGCTGATTTTCTCCCATTGCCAGCAAATCCTTCAATCTTAGCATAATCAAACTCCTGCTTCTATATAAAATTCTTCTGCTGTTTTAATAAATTTTCCGTCTTTATCTGCTATACCCTCATATATAGGTGCCTCTTCATCCATTACTGCTTTAACTGCAGCTATTGCAATCTCAAGCTGTTCATTATCAGGCTGTGCTGTCGTCAGCTTTTGCAGATAAAGTCCCGGAATTGATATTATCTTAATAAACCAGTTGTCACTTCTGCCTGCCCATTTGAGCACCTCATATGAAACTCCCGCTATGAATGGAATAAGCAAAAGTCTTGATATGATTCTAAGCGCAAGATTTGGCCATCCCAGAAATGAAAATACTATGAGGGATATTACAAGTACAAATACAAGGAAACTGGTTCCGCACCTCGGATGAAGCGTATAAAATTCCTGGCAGTTTTCGGGAGTCAAATCCTTACCACTTTCAAAGCAGTGAATACATTTGTGTTCTGCACCGTGATACTGAAATACTCTGTGTATGTCGTTCATCTTAGATATGAGTGCAACATAAAGTATAAATATTGCTATACGAAGCAGCCCTTCTGTCAGATTGAGGATTATCTCGTTTTCAGTAATAGCTGTCATCCAGTTGATAACAGCTGTCGGCCCTATAACAAATATGCCTATTGAAAATACCAGCGATATAATTACCGATACAGCTATGAGGATGTTCCATACAGCTCTTTCGCCAAAATGTTTTTCAAGCCATGTTTCAAAGCGGCCTTTTTCGGCAAGTGCTGCTTCTCCCAGCTTTTCCTCATATTTTTCGAGCACGTCGGCTGAGTACATCAGTGTTCTGGTTCCCTGTATCAGAGAATTTACAAATACCAAAACACCTCTTACTATCGGAATTTTAGCCCATGCTTTTTTTGAAGGGTTTTTTTCTGTTTTGATATGTATATCACCGTTTGGAAGTCTGACTGCAACAGCTGTTTTTTTGTCGCCCTTCATCATAATGCCCTCCATTACAGCCTGTCCGCCCATCTTAGTAGGATTTGCGTCCTTTACGAATATTTTGCTTAAGTCCATAATTTATCTTTGCCCCTGTTCAAGATTGATTTTTTTGATAAGCTGTATAAAATCCTTATTTGATTTTGTATGTGCCATATAATCGATAATAGTTTCTGTGATTTCCTGCACTCCCGCATTTGACAATGCTCTTCTCATTTTCCATACTGCCTCAAGCTCTTCCTGATTCAGCAGCAGATCCTCACGTCTTGTGCCTGATTTGTTGAGATTGATGGCAGGGAATATTCTTTTTTCGGACAGCTTTCTGTCAAGATGAAGCTCCATATTGCCTGTTCCCTTGAACTCTTCAAAAATCATATCATCCATCCTGCTGCCTGTCTCCACGAGTGCAGTTGCAAGGATTGTAATGCTGCCTCCCTCTTCCATCTTACGTGCTGCACCGAAAAATTTCTTAGGCTTGTGAAGTGCACCGGGATCAAGGCCTCCTGACAATGTCCTGCCTGACGCAGGAACAACAAGGTTATATGCCCTTGCAAGCCTTGTGATGCTGTCAAGAAGCACCACAACATCTTTGCCATGTTCAACAAGTCTCTGAGCCCTTGCAAGCACCATTTCAGCAACCTTGACATGGTGCTGAGGCATTTCATCAAAGGTAGAATATATTACTTCACCGGAATCTCCAAGTGAACGTTTCATATCTGTAACTTCCTCCGGTCTTTCGTCAACCAGAAGCACTATCATCTCCACATCAGGATATCTGTTTTGAATTGCAGCTGCCACTTTTTTGAGAAGCACAGTTTTTCCTGCTTTTGGCGGTGCAACTATGAGTCCTCTCTGACCCTTGCCTATAGGTGCAACCAGATCAATAAGGCGAAGGGAAAGCTCTCTGCTACTGCCTTCAAGAGATAATTTTTCGTAAGGGAATATCGGTGTAAGATCATCAAAATCAGGTCTTCTCATAGCAACACCCGGTTCATCATCATTTACGCTCACCACATAAAGCAGTGCACCGAATCTTTCTCCTTCTCTTGGCGGTCTTGATATCCCTCTTATCTTATCCCCTGTTTTAAGATTAAATCTTCTCACCTGCGTCGGGGCAACATAGACATCCTTGTCACTTGTAAGGAAATTGGAAAATCTGAGAAATCCAAAGCCCTGATCAGACATGTCAAGGATACCTTCAACTTCATATCTGCCGTCATCCTTATCAGGCACAATCTCTCTACGCCCCTTTGATTCTGTTGCTTCTTTTTTCTCTGCAGGAACTTCTTCTTCTGCTGCCGCAAGCGCTTCAACAAGCTCTGCTTTTTTCATGGCATCATATCCGTCAATTCCTGAATTTCGGGCAAGAGTTTTAAGTTCTGCCACTTTTTTTGATTTCAACTCATTTACAGTCATAATTATCTGCACAAAAAAATGCGTCCTTTCTATATATATTTACGGTTAAGTCTGGGAATTTTACTGAAAAAGTCTGAATGAGCAAACACTCGTGAAAGATTAGTACTTCTGTTTCAATTATACTCGTAAACAGTACATATTGCAACAAACAATATACACCACGCAAGAGTGTTTCCCGAAGCAAAGGTGCAGAATATCCCTGTTGTGCTGTTTTCCTTCAGTCAACTACCCACCACCTAAAGGTAGTGGGCTTGTAACTGCCCTGTGGTATAACGGATTACTCCTTCCACATTTAGTCGTTTAGCATTTCTGCTAAAAGTGGCGTTACATCATAGGCACGTTGACTCGTACCTGTACTATAGAGATTTACTCCATAGCAACTGCATCAGGTACTAAAAGTTCTATTCCCATACGATGCAGATTCATAGC
>CAVAON010000003.1:0-52348 GCA_963590215.1 Anaerovoracaceae bacterium
TTTATTATGTTGATAATATTGTTATATATAACAGTATTCAGAGGATATTTTCAGGCTTATGACCATATAAAAATGGTACATATAATATTATAATTATATTAACATTATACGTCAATACACACAGGAGGTTTGAAATGAAAATGAAAAAAGCTGCTTCACGGTCATGCTCAACGCTTATTGCATTAAGCAGCGCAACAAAAAACGGAGATGTTATTTTTGGTAAAAACAGTGATCGTCCCGTAAACGAATCGCAACCGCTGGCATATTTCCCGCCGGCAGATCACGAAAAAGGTGAGATGGTGCAGTGCACCTATATAAAAATCCCGGAGGTTTCACATACCTACGGATATATAGGCTCAAGACCGTACAATATATTTGGTTTTGAACATGGTGTAAACGAACATGGAGTAATCATAGGAAATGAAGCTGTAACCGGCAGAGAAACACCTGAGCTTAAATGGGGCCTTATAGGAATGGACATTCTGAGGCTTGCCCTTGCAAGATCAGACAGTGCGGCAAAGGCTGTAGAAGTTATAGGCGAGCTGCTTGAAACCTACGGAACAGGTGGAGATCCGCTTATCAGACCGCAGTATTTCAATGCCAACTATATTATTGCAGACTACAACGAGGCATATATATTTGAATCCTGCCAGAGAATGTGGGCTGCCAAGAAGATAGAGCATGTAGGCCACATAGGAAATATCTATGCTCTCAGAGATGACTATGACCTTATAGGCAAAAACGTAATCAAAGAGGCTGCGGCTAAGGGCTGGTGCAGAGATGAGGAGAGAATAAACATAGGTGAAACTTTCTCCATTTCAGACTGCGATTATGAGGACGGAGAAGCGTATTTCAGATACATCAGACAGGAAGAACTGATGAAAAACAGAGATCCGTTCACTGTAAAAATGATGATGAACAATCTGCGTGACCATTACGATATGGACTACAGAAAACCTATACAATATGATATTGCAACTTCCAAAATGCCTACAATATGCTGCCATCCGGGCGGTATGAACGGCTGCGCATCAGCTGCAAGCGTGGTATGCTCACTTGATAAGAATGCGCCTGAGCCTTTCAAAATCACATACTGGGGAAGCATGGCTCCGCCTTGCTGCTCGGTATTTACACCTAAATTCAATATCGGCTGGATGCCGGAGCAGCTGGCAGTTGCAGATGCTGTATATAATCCGGACAGCCCTTGGTGGATTTTCAACGAGCTTGAAAGATACATCTCTTTAAGCTACAACGACTTTGCTCTTATGGCGCAGGAAGTATTTCAGCCTATGGAGGACGAGCTGATACAGCAGGTTGAGCAGGCTAAGAGTGAATACGACGGCAACGATGAAAAACTCAAGGCCCTTTCACAGGAAGCATTTGAGAGAAGCATTGCCGCAGCAAGAGATCTTACCGCAAAGATAAAGGCTAAGTTGCCATCCACAAGAATTAATTATCTGATGCTTGATTATTTCAGGGATTCGGCCGATATGTGCGGAATGCCTTATGATCTGAAACTTTAAAGAACAGAGAGGAAACATACAAAATGAGTGATAATGGATTGAAAAAACAAAGCGTAGGCCTTATAGGTCTTGTGGGAATGATATACGCAATGACCGCAGCCGGCGCTTACGGTATAGAGGATATGATATCCTCATCAGGACCGGGAATGACAATAATAATGCTGTTTGTACTGCCGATTATATGGGCTTTTCCTATAGCTCTTGCATCATGCGAGCTGGGCTCTGCAATTCCTGATGAATGTGGATTTTACAGATGGGTTCAGAGAGCTCTGGGCGAGTTCTGGGGTTTCCAGATCGGCTGGCTCAAAAATATAGGGATATATATAAATGTTGCAGTATTTGTTGTACTGTCAACAGATTACCTTGCTTCATATCTGGGACTCAACAATCTTCAGAGCTATATATGCAAGATAATCATAATCGGAGTTTTCACATGGATAAACCTCAGAGGAGTAAAGGACGTTGCAATCGTAAGCTCGATAATATCAGGCGCGATTCTGGTTGCCTTTGCAGGCATTGCGATTATAGGGTTTATTCATTTCTCACACAATCCGTTTGAACCTGTTGTTGCTACAGGACAGACAGTTGTAGGCAGTATAGGCTCAAGCATAGCAATCGGTATGTGGATGTATGCAGGCTATGAGTCAATGTCAAGTCTTGCAGGAGAGGTTAAAGATCCGCAGATGATTCCAAAGGCTATAATAATAGCGCTGCCTTTGATTATAGGCACATATGTACTCCCTACAGTAGCATCTCTTGGTTCCATAGGGCAGTGGGATCAGTGGGGATCCGACGGAGTTTCATATGTAAATGTTGCGATGCAGTTTGCTCCTGCATTCGGAGTTGCATTTGTAATGGTTGCTTTCATATCAAACATATCAATGTTTAACGTTTATCTGGCATCAGGCGCAAGAGGCTTCTTTGTAATGGCAGAGGATAACCTTGCCCCTAAGGCGCTTGTAAAGTGCGACAGAAAAAGAGGCGTTCCGTATGTGGCAATTATAAGTCTGTCGGTGGTTTCGCTGATTTTATGCGCATTTAAGTTTGACATACTTGTTACTATAGTTTCACTGTTTAATCTGGGACTTTATTCTCTGATTATGATTTCACAGATAGTTCTGAGGAGAAAAGAGCCTGACCTGCCTAGGCCTTACAGAATTAAGCTGGGCAAGGTAGGAACTGACATATTCTGCGCGGTTCCTGTTGTGGTTGCGTTTATAGCACTTTATATAAACGGCGCGGACTATTTCGTAATGGGACTTCTAGGTATGATATCAGGACCTATCGCGTATATATTCTTCAAGAGAATTTACGGTGGCCTATACAAGAATGATCCTGAGAAGTATCCTATAAATGAAAAAACAAAGCTTGCAGTCGGAGATACCAAGAGAATATCATTTGCTTTCGGGCTTCTGGCAGTGCTTATGATTATAGGCAGACTGTTTCTTCCGGGATATGAGGATCATGCATATTACACAGAAGCCTACGGTGTTGACAATATGTTTGATATTCTGATGATGCTTGTAACCGTCGGAGCTGCGGTATGCGCAGTGCTGGCCGTTGTATTTGGAGTTTTATACAATAAGACAGAATCGAAGGAAGCAATTAATGGATAAGCAAAATGCTCTGAAAAAAAAATACCTTATAATGCCCGACTCTTTCAAAGGTACTATGGACTCCATTGAAGTATGCGAGATTATGAAAGCCGCAGTGCTTGAAGAAAACCCGGGTGCGGAGGTTGTAACTGTTCCCGTTGCTGATGGAGGAGAAGGCACAGTAGACTGTTTTCTTTCTGCCTTTGGAGGCAAGAAGAAAACAGTGACAGTAACAGGCCCTTACGGTAAAAAAGTGCAGGCAGCCTATGGTATTACAGGAAATATTGCAATTATTGAAATGGCAGCTGCTTCAGGATTTGCACTTACTGATGAAGGCAGGAGAGATCCGTCAGTGGCAACAACATTCGGGGTCGGAGAACTCGTCAGCGATGCAGTTGAATCGGGTTGCAGGCATATAATATTGGGCCTTGGCGGAAGTTGCAGTAATGACGGTGGTGCAGGAATGGCAGCAGCTCTTGGAACCGTGTTTTATGATAAATCAGGAAGCCCATTTGTGCCTGTCGGCAGAAACCTTGACAGAATAAGCAGGATAGATAAAAGAGTTTCTGACAGACTTTTGCAGGATGTAGTAATAGAGGCAATGTGTGATATAGACAATCCGCTGTATGGGGCAAATGGAGCAGCCTGTGTGTTTGCACCTCAAAAAGGTGCTGATGATGCTATGGTCAGAGTGCTTGACGATAATCTGAGAAAATACGCAGAAACCGTAAAAACCGAAACAGGCATAGATATTTCAGACCTTGCAGGTGGCGGCGCTGCAGGGGGAGCAGGCGCGGGAGCATATGCTTTTCTTGGAGCAGACCTCAGACAGGGGATTGATGTGATACTTGATATGCTGGGATTTGAAGAATTGATTAAAGACTGTAAAGTAATATTCACAGGTGAAGGCAGCTTTGACAGCCAGAGCCTTGGTGGCAAGGTAGCTGTAGGGATTTCAAGAAGAGCCGTGAAATCAGGTATCCCTGTTATAGTTGTGGCAGGAAGTGTTGCAGATAATCTGAAAGGGCTTTCAGAAGTCGGGATTACAGATGCATTTCAGACTGACCCAGGCACTTACAAAAGCAGGGAAGAGATGTTTGCAAACTGCAAAAAAGACTTGAGAAGGACAATGCTTGAGATACTTGCCGGGACAGACCTGTAGGTATATATAGCAGGAAAATTTATAAGAATAATATATACAATATGTGAGCCTTGGAAATGATTCTGAGGCTCTGTTATTTTTTGCAGATAAAAGCAAAGTGTGATATTGAAAATTTATTTGATAGTAGTATAATAGTGTTGTGAATGATTGTTCACGAGAGAGGAATTATGTATAAAAAATTAGATGATGAAATTTTGAATAATATACTTGAGTCCGGTATTAATGAGTTTGTAGACAAGGGGCTTGGCGGTGCAAGCATGAGAAGCATTGCCCGGCGCGCAGGTGTCAGTGTCGGAGTAATATACAAATATTACAGCGACAAGGATAGCTTTTTCAGAGCCTGCCTTGCTCACAGCCTGCAGCTTTTAGACAGGGTGCTTGCAGATGCTGTAAATGAAGAGGACGATATTGACGTATGCATCAGAAATATAGTATATGCCCTTGTCAGAAATTCAGAGCAGCATTCAAATTACAATGCTATGTACAACGAAATAACATCGGGGAGCTGTAGAATCTATGCCGCAGAGTTTGCAAAAGAGATAGAAATAAGGTCAGCTAAGGTATACAGATGCCTTATAGCTAAAGCACAGGAACAAGGAAGAATTTCGAAAGAGATAGATAGCGGCACCCTGGCGTTTTTCTTTGACAATCTGCTGATGATGCTGCAGTTTTCACTGAGCTGTGGATATTACAAAGAAAGAATGAAAATCTTTTGTGGAGAGAGTACGGACAAAGAAGATATTGCTGAATATATGATAACTTTTATTGAAAAAGCACTGACTAAGGAGGCATAGTATGTATGTAATTGCTTATGATATAGGCACGACAGGACTCAAAACCTGCCTGTATTCCATAGAGGACAGGGTAAGTCTTGTGGCGGGTGCTTACCAGGATTATGATTTATATATCCTTGAAGGCGGTGGTGCGGAGCAGGATGCAGACCAGTGGTGGGATGCCATGTGCAGCACTACTCAAAAGCTAATAGGGCAGACAAAAATCGCTCCCGAAATGATTAAGGGATTGTCATTCTGCTCACAGATGCAGGGACTTGTGCTTGCAGATGAGAAGGCAAATGCACTTAGAAGACCTATGAGCTATATGGATCAGCGAGCTTCGAAGGTTATGAAATCTGTGCAGGGCAGGGGCATTACAGTTTCGGGAGTGAACATTGTGAAGCTCATTAAATCCCTTGTGATAACCCATGCAGCTTCTACAAGTGTCAAGGATCCGCTGTGGAAATACAAATGGGTTGAGGCAAATGAGCCGGAAGTATTCAGGAAAGTTCACAAATGGCTTGATGTCAAAGAATACCTCATAGCAAGATGTACAGGCAATTTTGTTATGACAAAGGACTCCGCATATTCGACATTTCTTTATGATACCCGCAAAGGCAAAGAGGGCTGGAGCAAAACACTTTGCAGGTCATACGGTATTGATATGGGGCATCTTCCAAAGGTCATATCGTCTACCGATGTTGCAGGAACTCTGACCGAAAAAGCTGCTGAGCAGCTTGGGCTTGCCGCAGGCACTGCCGTATACGGCGGAGGCGGGGACGCCACTTTAATAGGTCTTGGCGCTGGCTGTACCCGGGCAGGACAGACACATATATACTGGGGAACCTCGGGCTGGGTTGAAACAATCACAGACAGGCAGTATGTGGATATAGTTTCGATGATAGCAGCCATTATGAATGCGGAGGATGGCAAATACAACTACTTCGCCGAAATGGAAACTGCAGGTAAATGCTTTGAATGGGTCAAAAACCATCTGGCGCTTGATGAGATAGGAATATATTTAAGAAAAACAGATGTTGCGGACAACATAGAGGGCATATACGAAAGCCTTTATGATTATCTGTCAGAAGTTATATCAGAGGTTCCGGCAGGTGCCGGAGGCGTGATATTCACCCCCTGGCTTCACGGCAACCGCTGTCCTTTTGAAGATCCTTCAGCTGCAGGTATGTTTTTTAACATAGGAATTGAAACAGGCAAGAAACAGATGATAAGAGCAGTTGTTGAGGGAGTTTGTTATCATCTCAGATGGATGCTGGAGTGTCAGGAAAAAAAGATAAAGACATCACAGACTGTCAGATTTGCAGGCGGCGGTGCCCTGTCAGATGTCACATGCCAGATACTTGCAGACATTACAGGCAGAAGAATACAGACTGTAGCCGATTCCAAGGATGTAGGCTCTGCAGGGGCAGCAATCCTCGCAGGAGTAGGAGCGGGAGTGATACCCGGCTTTGACAGTGTTGCGGAGTATATACCGGCAGAAAAAACATTTGAACCTGATGAAGGTCTCAAAGCTGTCTACGAAAGGAATTATCAGGTATTCAGACAGCTTTACAGTAATAACAAAAAAAGTTTCAGGATTTTGAACGGAGAGTAGATTATGGATACAGCAAAAGCACAGGAGCAGGTTGCAGCAACAGGCAGACAGCTTCTTGATATGGGGCTTGTGGCAAGAACATGGGGCAATATATCATGCAGAGTGGACGAAAACCACTGCGCTATAACTCCCAGCGGACTTGATTACAGACAGATGAAAGCAGAGGATACAGCAGTTCTGGATATTGAGTCAGGAGAATGGCAGGGAAATCACAAACCATCGGGTGAAAAGGGCGTGCACATGGCAGCTTACAGACAGTTCTCCGATGCAGGATTTGTAATACACACCCACCAAAGCTATGCAACAGCAATAGGCCTTTCAGGCTTTGACAGCCTTGATATTACAGAAGAAGAAACAGAGACTCTGGGCGGAATAGCCCTTGCAGCTTATGGGCTTCCGGGAACAAAAAAACTGACCGGTGCAGTTACAGACAGATTAAAAGAAGGGAATCATACGATACTTATGGCTCACCATGGAGTCCTTGTCTGTGGCAGGGACAAAGATGAGGCGATGAAACGTGTACAGCTCCTTGAAGAAATATGTGCGAGAAATCTGAAGAATTCCGGTGAGAATGGCAGAGAAGCAGTATTAAAAACAGCTGAACTTGGCAGGCCTGTATGTGCGCAGCTTGATGATATGGCACAGATGATAGGAAGAAAAATCCCTGTTGCAGGGAGTATGGCGGAAGCAGACAGGCTTTTGCAGAAATACAATGCTGTAATTGTAAAAGGTGACGGTATTAAAGTCAGGGCAGACAGCGAAGATGACAGAGAAGCTCTAAAGATGCTCGTTGAAAAAGCCTGCATCTGCCACTTGCATACGTTAGAGGAAGCCTCACATACAAGGCTTGGTGTGTTTGACGTAATGCTGATGAACATAGTTTACAAGACAAAATACTCTAAACAAAAGAATGGAGAAAGATAAAAAATGGCGAACAACAAACAAAAAGAAACCGTAAGAATAATCAAATTTGTTCTGTTTTCTGCTTCTGCAGGAATAATCGAGCTGGGATCGTTCACATTGTTAAACGAGCTGACAAAGTGGAGCTACTGGCCATGCTATCTGATAGCGCTGATACTGTCGGTTTTGTGGAATTTTACTCTAAACAGGAAATTCACATTCAAATCGGCAAGCAATGTGCCGGTGGCAATGGCGAAGATATTTGCTTTTTACTGCGTGTTTACTCCGGTGACAACTATATTGGGGAATTATCTTGCAGAAGAACTGCTCTGGAATGAATACATAGTTACAGGCATCAATATGGCACTGAATATATCGACGGAATATCTGTATGACAGATTTATAGTGTTCAGAAAAACTTTAGATACAAACAAAGCTGCACTCAAACAGCAACAAAGGGAAAACGGAGGTACTTACAATGATTAAAAACTGCGGAATTACAAGATGGGACAATCCTGACGAGATAAACAGGCAGCTTAAAAATCTGACAGATCAGGAGATATGGGAGGTTGATGATGAGTATTACAATGATGTTGTAATGAAATATTTTGATGAAAAATGCAAGGGCTCCAAGGCTATATATGAGGAGTCAAAACAGTACATACCGGGAGGGGTACAGCATAATCTGGCATTTAACAAGCCGTTTCCTATGTGTATGGCCAAGACAGACGGCGCATATCTTTATGACTATGACGGCAACAGATATATAGACTTCTTGCAGGCAGGAGGTCCTACAATACTGGGAAGCAATTACCCTGCAATCAGAGAGCAGGTTATAGAGCTGCTTAATACCTGCGGCCCTGTAACGGGACTGCTTCACGAGGCGGAGCTTATGATAGCAAGAGAAATCAACAGGCACATGCCAAACGTCGAGATGTTCCGTATGCTGGGTTCGGGTACAGAGTCTGTTATGGCGGCACTTCGTATAGCAAGGATTGCAACAGGCAACAAGCGTATAATCAAAATAGGAGGCGCTTATCATGGATGGTCTGATCAGATGGTATATGGGCTCAAAATACCAGGAAGCAGGGCTCTGCTTGAATCTCACGGCATACCAAAGGGCGCATACAAAACTACAGATGAGGTGAGACCAAATGACCTTGATATGCTTGAAAAGATGCTTAAACGAAATAAAATGAAAGGCGGTACAGCAGCAGTTATAGTTGAGCCGGTAGGTCCTGAAAGCGGTACAAGACCTGTTGCCCATGACTATAACAAGGGCGTTAGGTCATTGTGCGACAAGTATGGCGCTCTTATGATTTTTGATGAGGTTGTAACAGGATTCAGAGTTGCACTGTCGGGAGCACAGGGATATTTTGATGTAGTTCCCGACCTTACAATCTTCGGTAAGATAGTTGCGGGCGGTTATCCGTCAGCAGGCGGCGTCGGCGGCAAGAAAGAATACGCGCAGCTTATGGCAGCAGGCCTTGCAACAGGCAAGCACAGAGCCTATGTCGGCGGCACTCTTGCGGCAAACCCTCTTTCATGTCTTGCAGGATATACGGCAATAAAAGAAATCGAAAAAACAAATGCATGCGAGATAGCGGGCAAAATGGGTGACAGATTGTGTGACGGCCTTAAAGAACTTATTGATAGATACGGATTGCCTTATGTAGCATATAATCAGGGATCAATAGTGCATCTTGAGTGTACGGGAGCCATGAGCTTTGACTTCTCATCGATGTCGTTCATCAAATCAGCTCTTGGGCTTTTGAAACACAAAGACATGATGTATGTAAGGAAAGATTCAATGGAAAAAATGGGTGCTGCATATATGGCAAACGGTTTAGTTACACTGGCGGGAAGCAGACTGTATACCTCGATGGCAGACACGCCGGAGATAATAGATGAGGCATTAAACAGATTTGAAGAGGTATTCAGACACGTCAGAAAAACAGACAAGGGTCTATTGAAATAGCAAGCCCGGACTGATTTGATTATACGAGGCACCACAAAATTTAGTTTCGAGGTGCCTTCATATTTTTTTGAAAAATATAGCGTGTGATTGTTATCCGGTCTGAGCTCTCATCATCAATACGTCAGCCCCCTGCTCCACGCTTTGTGCTGGGAATATTGTCGAGCAAACCGAATACATTCATATCTTTTTTCTGCGGAGCGGTAGAAATACAGCGGCGGTTCGACGATTCCCCTGTTATAATAACTTTTAATAATCTCTGAAATCACAAAACTTTCAAAGAAAGCCCCAGCCATAGCACCGTTTTTCAGAACATCCGGTGTGTTCCAACGGGTAAGGTAGGCGGCTAACCCATTTTTTTAGCGTATGCATGTATGATTTGTATTTGCTTATTGACAATGGGGCAATAAAGGTTTATCATATATTTAGCACTCGACAAGATAGAGTGCTAACAACAGATAATGACCTAGGGGGTAAATATAAAATGGCAAAGAAACAATTCAAAGCTGAATCCAAAAAACTGCTGGATATGATGATTAATTCTATTTATACACACAAGGAGATTTTTCTCAGGGAACTGATATCAAACGCCAGCGACGCTATTGACAAGCTGTACTATCAGGGACTCTCAGATGATAAGATGGGGCTTGCCAGAGAGGACTTTTTCATTAGAATAGACCTTGACCACGATGCAAGGACAATTACAATATCGGATAATGGTATCGGTATGAATGACAGGGAGCTTGAATCAAATCTCGGTACCATAGCCAAAAGCGGCTCACTTGACTTCAAGGAAAACAACGAAGCCAAAGAGGATATAGATATTATCGGCCAGTTTGGTGTTGGATTTTATTCGGCATTTATGGTCAGTGACAGGGTTGTTGTAACCTCAAGACCTTTCGGCCAGGATAAAGCATGGAGATGGACATCTGAAGGCGCTGACGGATATACTGTTGAAGAATGTGACAAGCCTGACAGAGGTACTGAAATTGTGTTGTATATCAAGCAGGATACCGATGATGATAAATATGAGGATTATCTTAACCAGTATACAATATCGGGACTTGTAAGGAAATATTCAGACTACATTTCATATCCTATCAAAATGGATTTTGAGACCACTAAATTGAAAGAAGGCACAGGCATTGAAGATGAAAACGGCAACAGGATAGAGCCTGAATATGAAACAGTAACCGAGACAAGGACACTGAACAGCATGGTTCCTATCTGGAGAAAAAACAAAAGCGAGATAACAGATGAGGAATATAACCATTATTACAAAGAGAGGTTCTTTGACTTCGGTGACCCTGCCGCAGTAATTCATACTAAAGCAGAAGGACAAATATCCTACGATGCGCTGCTGTATATTCCTCAAAAGGCATCGTTTGACTATTATACCAGAGAATACGAAAAAGGTCTTGCTCTTTATACCAACGGTGTCCTTATTATGGACAAGTGTGCAGACCTGCTGCCTGACTATTTCAGTTTTGTCAAGGGCGTTGTAGATAGTGCAGATTTATCACTAAATATTTCAAGAGAAATGCTGCAGCATGACAGACAGCTCAAATTGATAGAAAAAAACATCGAAAAGAAAATCAGAAATGAACTTCTCAAAATGCAAAAAGACGACAGGGAAAAATACGAAAAATTCTTTGAGGAATTCGGACCGCAGATTAAATTCGGTATTTATGATAAGTACGGTATGAACAGTGATACTTTACAGGATCTTGTGATGTATTATTCTTCAACTGAGCAAAAGCTTGTAACACTCAAAGAATATGTTGAGAGAATGAAGCCTGAGCAGGAGAAGATATATTATGCCTGTGGACAGAGCATTGCGATGATTGATACTCTGCCTCAAACTGACGCGGTTAAGGACAGGGGCTTTGAGATACTGTATATGACAGACAATGTGGATGAATTTGCAGTGAAAGCAATAGTTGATTATGATGGCAAGACTTTTGTAAATATCTGTACTGACAATCTGGATATGTCAAGTGAAGAGGAAAAAGAAGCACTTCAAAAGAAAAATGAAGAATCAAAGGATGTTCTTGAAATTATAAAGGAAGCTCTCGGTGATGATGTCGCCGAGGTAAGATTTACAAACAAACTCAAAAAATATCCTGTATGCCTGACAAGCGAGGGTGAGATTTCGATAGAAATGGAAAAAACACTCAATGCCATGCCTGCTGGAGAAAAGATAAAAGCAAAGGTTGCAATGGAAATTAATGCAGAGCACCCTATTGCAGATAAGCTCAAAGCGCTGGCGGATGACAAGTCAAAGCTTACTGATTGTGCAAAACTTCTGTACGCTCAGGCAAGGCTGATATCGGGTCTGCAGATAGAGAACCCGGGAGAAATAAGCGAGCTTATATGTGAGCTTATGTAAAAGATATATATAAAGGTCGGCTGTCTGCCGACCTTTAGTTTTGAAATCATTTTATTTCTGTGATTCTTCGTATTCCCTCATTATAGATACTGAAGCGGAGGCACCTATACGATCTGCCCCTGCTTTTATCATTTCCTGAACAGTTTTGAGATCGCGTATGCCACCTGAAGCTTTTACCTGCGCTTTGCCTGCAATGCGGTTTTTCATGAGCTTGATATGAGCTGCCGAAGCGCCTCTTGTTGAGAAGCCTGTCGAAGTCTTTACAAATGCTGCTCCCGCATCTGCCGCTATCTTGCAGGCCTTTGAAATCTCCTCGTTTGTGAGCAGGCATGTTTCAAGTATGACCTTGACTGTAGCACCATATTTTGACGCTGTTTCCACAACGCCTGCAATGTCGGAGGCAACGTATATATAGTCTTTTGCTTTCATTGCACCGATGTTCATAACCATATCAATCTCTGCTGCACCGTCCTCACAGCATTTCATTGCTTCATATGCTTTGACTTCAGAGCTCATTGCACCGAGAGGGAAACCCACTACTGCCGCAACCTTTACATCAGTTCCCTTGAGCTGTTTGGATGCAAATGATACATGGCAGCCGTTTACACATACCGAATAAAAATCATATTCGACAGCTTCTTCGCACAGTTTTTTGATTTGTTCTTTTGTTGCTTCCGGTTTGAGAAGCGTATGGTCAAAATATTTGCTGAATTGTTTCATGAAATTCTTCTCCTGTTAATAAAATACTACTATCGTGCATCCTGCTGAAATGTTATTAAAAAGTATTTCAGCCTTGCTATGTGGCAGGTTGATGCAGCCGTGGCTGCCATTTGTCTTGTAAATTGTACTGCCAAACTGATTGCGCCACGTGGCATCGTGAAGCCCGTAGCCGTTAAAGAAAGGCATCCAGTACGAAACCTTACTTTCATAGTCAGTATCATCTTCTTCATTACCACCTCTAAGCGTCGCATTGCGTTCCTTGTATTGAAGCGTATATGTGCCGACTATAGTTCCTGTTTTTTCTTTGATGCATCCGCTTACAAACGGTGAGTCAACAATAAGCTTGCCATTTTTGTAATACCACATATGCTGCAGGGAAAGGTCAACCTCTACATAGGTGCCTGCTATATCATTGACACCTTCACGCCCGTTGCCCTTTTGTGCATATACGGGTTCTCTTGTGACATCCCTGCCGGATTTGAGATCTTTAATGAGCTGTTTTGATTCGGCTTTTTGATCAATCAGATAACCGTAGGTGCCTCCATAAACTGCGACTGTGCCACGCTTTGTTGATTTAAACAATCTTGTGCTGCCTTTTGTATTATATCTATATGCAAGCTTTGCTACATAATCTGCAACTGCGTCTTTGTCTGTTACTATATTGCCATTATCATCAAGATATATCATATCGTTGATTTGTTTAGGGGTAAGAGCTTCGTTCTGGTTTCCAAATGTATATGTTATTTTTTTTGTCAGATAAGTATTGCAGTAATCAAGCATATCCGAAATCTCTTCGCTGTCAGATTTGACTTTGGGCTGCTCATAGTAGTCCGAAGCGTTGAAATCAAGCTGCATGTTTCCTGCAGCTATGTGTTTTAGGATTGCTTTTTTGAGAGCCCTGCGGTCTATGTTTTCACCATAAATTTCAGGGACAATATTAAAATCAGTGCTTGACAAATCCACATATGCATCCTGTGTATGTGATTTTCCGGCATTCTGATTGCTTACGAAAGTTTTCAGAGTCTGTTTGAAATCATCTGTTGTTTTTTTGACTTTCATAGGAAATTCAATATCATAGGTGTAGCCGAAAATGTGTGCAACGCCTTTAAAGAATCCTGCATTTCTGACAAGATTGTTTATTTTGCTGTCAATGGAATAAACAGTATTTTTGAGTGGAAGCGTGACGAGAGTTGAACTGCCGTCAACAATTTTGAAATTGTTGGAGTTCCACTTTTTTGCCAGCTTGCGTGCAGCTTCGTCTTTGGATATTACTGAGCAGTCCACCCCATTTATAATTGTGTTTTGAGGCAACACATCTGAAGAATACGCTTTGTGGCAGGTATATTCCCATATGCCAAATACTGCACCGGCAAACAGTAGTATGATCAGAATAATAAATAGTGCTTTTTTCATTGTACCCTCACTAAAGTCTAATATATATATATATTTTACAATATATTAATCAGGTTTAGAAGCAAACCTGATAAAAAATTCAAAATTGCCTTACAGCCTGTAATCTACAGGGTGGAGTGAAACAAATTTTCCTTTGACAATATTTTCGTATTCCATAGCATGTAGTATATACAACCTGCAGATTTTTTTCAAGAAGAAGATTTGCAAGGTTTCCATATCCTCCGTTTTGTAGTATACTCGTAATGAAGTTTTTTTAAGGAGGGGTTTATGTTTACATCACCGGGAGCTGTGGCTTTTGAGCTGTTTGGACTGGATATCAGATGGTACGGCATCTGTGTTGCTGCAGGAGTTCTTATCGGTACATTTCTCAGCTATTACAGAGCGCCGAAATTCGGCATATCAGGAGATAACCTCATAGATGTGCTTCTTGTGGCTATACCTGCGGGAATTATAGGAGCCAGAGCCTACTATGTAATATTCAACTGGCAGATGTATGCCGGAGATTTTATGAGGATAATCAACTTCAGAGAAGGGGGCCTTGCCATACATGGTGGCCTGATACTGGGAATAATAGGGGGAGCATGTGTATGCAGACATCACAAAATTTCTCTTCTCAACCTGTTAGACCTGCTTGCGCCGGGATTTGCAATAGGACAATCCATAGGCAGATGGGGCAATTTCTTTAATTCAGAGGCTCATGGAGGACCTACAGATTTGCCATGGGCAGTGATAGTAAACGGACAGGGAGTTCACCCTACATTCTTGTATGAGTCGTTATGGTGCCTGCTGCTGTTTGTGTTTCTGATGTTTATGAGCAGAAAAATTAAATTCAAAGGCCAGATTTTCTGCATGTATGCAGTTCTTTATTCTCTTGAAAGATTTTTTGTAGAAGCACTCAGAACTGATAGTCTGATGATAGGACCTTTCAAACAGGCACAGGTGTTGTCGTTTTGTGTGATTGTGATATTTGCCGTTATGTATGCAGTTCTAAGCAAAAGAAATAAGAAGGTATAGATGTACTAAACCGATATTATATGACCTGAGCAAGTCGTAAAACTGTTCTTTTTTTTTATACATTACCGCTTGATTGTCCAAAAATATTACACAGTGATTTGTTTATATATTTCTTCTCTTTTTTAATGGGAATATAATTTTTTATGAAAAGGAGGAGTGGTATTACATGAAAGTATTTGCAGAAAAAGTGGTAAAACATAAAAAACTTATAGCGATAATAAGTTTAGTGCTTCTTATTCCCTGCATATTCGGATATATGAACACTCGTATCAATTACGATATGCTCACATATCTGCCTGATGACATACAGACAGTACAGGGACAGAAAATACTTTTAGACGACTTTAACAAAGGATCATTTGCCCTGCTTGTATTTGAAGACATGGACGACAAGGACGTGTCGGCAGCAAGAGAAAAAATAGAGAATCTGGAATATGTGGATTCGGCATTATGGTATGACAGTATTGCAGATATAACTGTTCCAAAGGAAATGATTCCGGATGATATTTATGATGAATTCAATAGCGGTGACTGTACACTCATGGCAGTGTTTCTTTCAACAACGATTTCGTCAGATGAGGCTATGGATACCATCAAAGACATACGTCAGATAGCAGGCAAACAATGCTTTGTAAGCAGTATGTCAGCATATATAACGGACCTCAAGGATCTGGCAGAATCGGAAGAACCGATATATGTGGCACTTGCAGTTTTGCTGGCATGCATAATATTTGCAGTGTTTATGGATTCATTCCTGCTCCCGGTTATATTCCTTGCAAGTATAGGAATAGCAATTGTGGTCAATTTGGGAACCAATATATTCATGGGTGAAATCTCCTATGTAACCAAAGCAATCAGCGCGGTGCTTCAGCTTGGTGTTACAATGGATTATTCGATATTCCTGTGGCACAGCTACTGTGAGCACAAGGATAAATGCACAGATCATAACGTCGCAATGGCAGAAGCAATCAGAGCAACGATAGCATCAGTATCAGCAAGCTCTGTAACCACAATAGCAGGCTTCATAGCCCTTTGCTTTATGAGCTTCACACTCGGAGCGGACCTTGGAATAGTAATGGCAAAAGGAGTAATATTCGGTGTAATATCATCTGTAACAGTATTACCTTCATTTATACTCATTTGCGATAAGGCTATTGATAGGACCTCACATAAACCGGTCAATCTCAATACAGACAGAATAGCAGGCTTTGTACTCAAACACCGCAAAGTCATGGCGATACTGTTTATAGTTGTTATGATACCTGCACTTTATGGCTATCTCAATGCAGATAAATATTATGACCTTGATCAGTCAATACCGCAGGATATGGAATGTGTGGTTGCTAATACAAAACTGAATGAAACCTTTGGCATGGATTCAACCCATATGCTTTTGTGTGACTCAGATATGGATGTTAAAGACTCCAAAGAAATGCTCGATAGGATTGAGGGAGTAGACGGAGTCAAGCTTGTTTTAGGCAAGGACACACTGCTTGGCAGTCTGATACCAGACGATATTCTTCCTGATGATGTATCTTCGCTTCTCTCGCAGGGAGGCAGACAGCTTGTCATAATCACATCTGAATACAGAGTGGCGACAGATGAGGTGAACGCTCAGATAAATGAGATAAACAAGATAGTTGATGACTATGACAAAGACGCGATGCTTATAGGTGAGGCACCTTGCACCAAGGATATGATTAAAATAACATCGCATGACTTTGCGGTTGTAAGCTTTATATCAATACTGGCAGTCCTCGTTATAATTGCTGTTGCACTGGGCTCTGCGATACTTCCGTTCATACTGGTTGCGGTAATTGAATTTGCAGTATTCATCAATCTTGGAATACCATTTTATACAGGAAATCTGATGGCATTCATAGCACCTATTTGCGTAAGTACAATTCAGCTTGGCGCAACCGTGGATTATGCAATACTTATGACCAACAGATACAAAGTGGAAAGAATAGGAGGATGCGGCAGAGAAAAAGCAGTCGAGATCGCACTCAAAACAAGCATGCCGTCAATTATGATAAGTGCACTTGGATTCTTTGCAGCAACTATTGGTGTAGGTATTTATTCTGATGTTGATATCATAGGTTCAATGTGTGGGCTCATGGCAAGAGGAGCAATTATAAGTATGGCAGCGGTAATACTTATACTTCCGTCATTCCTGATGATATTTGACAGAGTAATATGCAAGACCACGAAGGGAATGAGAGGCTTGGTTAAAAAAGGAGGAGATATCAATGCTTAAATCAAGAGGAACAAGAATCCTGTCAGCAGGAATTGCGGCTGTACTGGTAATGGGAACAGCCTGCCCTGTATTTGCAACAACTGGAATCGAAAAAGAAGAAACAGTATATGCAGTTGCTGACAATCAGCTTGACATAGACGAAGTCATTGTAAGCGAATGGCTCAAAAACAACGACGAACAGAAAACAATCAAAGATAAAAGTGACCTTAAAGATATTGAAAACGTCAAAGGAGATGAAACATTTACCCAGGACGGCTCAACAGTCAAATGGAGGGCAAATGGAAATGATATATATTATCAGGGCAGTTCCGACAAAGCTCTGCCTGTAACAATGCATGCAAGCTATATGCTTGACGGCAAGTCCGTGACACCTGATGAAATCAAAGGGCAAAAAGGCAGCATTGAAATCCACATAACATATCAGGCACAAGATGCGCCTTTTGCAGCAGTAACCGGCATGTCCCTTGACGGTGATAAATTCAGCAATGTCAAAATAAGTAGCGGACAGGTAATCAACAGCGGGGATGATTACTATGTTGTAGGCATAGCACTTCCAGGTATGGAGAACATAACAGGAAGCCTCGGCCTTGATATTTCAGATGAAATAATCATTAAAGCTGATACTACAGACTTCACATATGAAACGATGGTTACAGTTCTTTCGAATGAAATGATTAAAGACCTTGATGCAGACTTAGGATCAATTGATGAACTGGAGGCTTCAGTTGATGAACTTGTAAGCTCATCACAGCAGCTTACAGACGGGGCTCAGACATTATCAGACGGCATAAGTACAGCCGCTGAAAAGTTTGATCTGGTTGACGGATATATGACAAAGCTTCAGGATGGAATAACCAAAATAAACAGCAACATGAAAACTCTGAAAGAGGGGCTTGCAACACTCTCAGAAGGAAGTACAAATCTGTATGAAGGAATTTCAAGCCTGAAAACAAACCTTGATGCAACATACAAAGGGGCGAGCGACCTGGTTGCAGGCATGAATATGCTTTCACCTGACGATATTGAAAAAGCTACAAGCGGAGTAGGGCAGATTTATACAGGCCTCAAAAACGTTGATGATGGCCTCGATAAACTCTATACTACAATGTCAGGAATAAATTCTCAGGAAAGCGAGGTAATCACTCAGCTCAAACAGATAAGAGAATCATACAAAGCTGCTGGAGTTGACACAAGCGCACTTGACAAAGCGATAGAAGGCCTTGAAAAAACAAACAAAGGTGAGAGTCA
This sequence comes from Anaerovoracaceae bacterium, assembly GCA_963590215.1. Classification (GTDB taxonomy): domain Bacteria; phylum Bacillota; class Clostridia; order Peptostreptococcales; family Anaerovoracaceae; genus UMGS973. The sequence continues at coordinate 18,585 of CAVAON010000003.1, forward strand.
GGCTATAGAAAGTCTCAGCAGCAACGGCACCTTGAGAACCGGGCTGACACAGCTTGAAGAGGGGACTAAAGGGGCGTCGGATCAGATATCAGCAGGTGTCAAAGGCCTCAAAGAAGGAAGCATCAAGCTTCAAAAAGCTCTTGAGGCAGAAGCAGAAGGAGCAGCAACTCTTGAAACAGGAGCCAAGAGTCTTAACGAAGGTATTGCAAGTGCATACAGCGGAGCTGACAAACTGGCGTCAGGCACATCAACCCTCAATACAAGCGCAGGTAAAATCGCATCAGGTACAGCTAAGCTTGGCAAAGGCGTTGTAGAGCTTAAAGAAGGTGCTCTTGAGCTTGCAACAGGCATGCAAAAATTCAATGATGAAGGCATAGGCTCAATTGCAAGTATGTATAATAAGATTGCAGGCGGTGCAGTTGATACTATGAACAGCAAAATAAATGCAGCAAAAGCATACAAAAGTTATGGAGGTGCAGCCAAAGACGCTGATACTACAGTCAAATTCATAATCAGATCAGAAGGAATATAGCCGATTAGAAGGGGATGACGATATATACAGAGCTTCAAATAACTTTATGGAGAGCAGAACTCGCAGGGGTTCTGTTCTTTTATTGACTTTTTTCCTTAATCGGGTTACTATTAAAAAAACAGAGAGCGGCTGATATATATGGAGGTAAGCGTCATGATTGATTATCAGGGAATAGCAAATGCACTTATTGCAGATTATAGCAGTATATATCTGGCAGAGCCGGAGAAGGACACAGGCAGCATTGTCAGAATGCTCGGCTATGAGGTTGAAGGCATCAAAGATGCTCCGGAGTTTTGCTATTCTGAAATGATTCTGAAGTATGCAAATAAGCGTGTTTACGAAAAAGACCGTCAATATTTCCTTGATCATTTAAAACGGGAGAATATAATCAGAGCCTTTGCAGACGGCAGAGAGAGAATGGAGCTTTACTACAGAGTAGTCGAAGCTGGCAAGGCGCATTACTACAGCGCGGAATATGTCAGGATATCAGAGCCGGATGAACCTCTGAAGTTTATCGTGGGGTTTCGCAATACTGACTTTGTTATTTCTATGCAAAGAAACACACACCAAGAGGCTTTGTACAGCGCATACAGGGCTATTTCGGATATATTTCTCTCTTTGCATAGAGTGGATGTGAAGTTAAACAGGTTTATCACCATCAAAACTATAGACAGAATTTCAAACCTGACAATCCCGGGGAATAACGAATTTGATGCAAATATGCGAAATGTCATTTCTCTTGCAGCTGAGGCAAACCGTGAAGAAGTATTGGAGTTTATGGACAGAAGTACTCTTAACGAGCGTATGGCAGGCAAAAGTCATATTTATATCGACTGCTGGGGGCATAATACAGGGATGCGCAGGCTTCATTTCATGAGAGAGGATAATGACGCGGACGGGAATCTGTGGCATGTTATATTCGGCATAGAGGTGATGGATGCAAACAAGAATCAGTCAATATTCAATGCACTTTCACGCAATTTCAAAAATATATATCTGGTAAATCTTAATTCAGGTACGGCAAGAGTGCTAAAGCTCGAAGATGAGTATGATACAGGCAGGCTTGAGACGGTAGGAGAAGAGGATTTTGCGTATGAGAGTATCTTGAATGAATGGATTGCCGATGCTGTACATCCTGATGATAGAGCAAGACTCAAAACAAGTCTCAGCGCCAAAAATCTCAGAGAGATATTTTCGAAGCAGGAGGAATATACAGGCAATTACCGAATGATTGTAGGTGGCAAAGTCATCAATTATCAGTTTAATATAATCAAGATGCGTGATGTAGGGTTTGTTGTTGCAGGATTTCAGAATATAGACAGCATTATCAATGAGCATCTCAAAGAGGAAGAAGAGCAAAGGAAAAAAGAGCAGGAATATCAGCAGAAGCTTGTTGCAGCAGCAAAAGAGGCAGAGCGTGCAAACAAAGTGAAAACAGACTTTCTGCTTCGTATGAGCCATGATATACGCACACCGCTAAATGGCATTATCGGTATGATTGATATTGCAGACAGGTTTCCCGATGATGTTCAAAAACAGGACGAATGCAGACAAAAAACAAAATATTCAGCCAAGATACTTCTTGAACTCATAAACGAAGTCCTCGATATGAACAAACTCGAATCAGGCGAAGTTGTTTTGGAAAATATTCCTTTCGACCTGGCCGATATTACAGTGGAAAGCTATTTTACCGTTGCCAAACAGGCACAGGAAAGAGGCATAGAAATCATAGAAGAAGAAACAGATGTTGTACATCGTCACCTTATAGGGAGCCCTGCACATCTAAAACGTCTTATCATGAATATCCTGGGCAATGCTATTAAATACAACAAAGATTTCGGCAAGATTTATATTTCGTGCAAAGAAATAGACTTTGATGGAAGTACAGCAAAAATCAGATTCAGATGCCGTGACACAGGGATAGGTATGAGCGAGGAATTCCAAAAGCATATTTTTGAGCCTTTTTCACAGGAAAATGCAGATACACGCACACATTACAGCGGTACAGGACTTGGCATGTCTATTGCCAGGAGCCTTGCAGAAAAAATGGGAGGCGAGCTTACCTTTGAAAGTACAAAAGATGTTGGCTCAACATTTGAATTTGTAATACCTTTCAGGGTGAATCTGTCAGCAGATTCTGAAGAAGCAAAAGAAGCAGCACAGGACAGCTACAGTATCAGTGGCATGAACATAATATTGGCAGAGGATAATGAACTCAACATGGAAATTGCAGAATTTCTCCTCAAAGATGCAGGAGCAGATGTCATCAGAGCATGGAATGGCAAAGAGGCTGTGGATGCTTTTATGGATTCAAAGCCTGGAGATATTGATGCAATTATTATGGATGTTATGATGCCTGTTATGAACGGATATGAGGCTGCACGTATGATTAGGGGTGCTGATAGACCTGATGCAAAGAAAATCCCTATAATTGCGATGACTGCGAATGCATTTGTAGAAGACAAAATAGCCACACAAAATGCAGGCATGAATGAGCATATTTCAAAACCGATTAATACAAAGGAACTGATAAGGACTATTGCAAAGTTTGCAAAACAACCTGCAAACGGATGATTTGGATCTTTAGACATAAGCCCGAACGATAATTGGTCGGAATACATGATAAAAAATCAGCACTTGTATTTTTTAAAAGGCAAGAGTATAATACAGGTAGAGAAGCAAGCGCTTCTTAATAGAGGTTACGAAGCCTACCAAAATCGTATTAATAGAGGTTACGAAGCCTACCAAAATCGTATTAATAGAGGTTACGAAGCCTACCAAAATCGTATTAATAGAGGTTACGAAGCCTACCAAAATCGTATTAATAGAGGTTACGAAGCCTACCAAAATCGTATTAATAAAGGAACAGGCTGTGCCTGTTCCTTTTGCTATTAATGAAGCCCTCTAGAATATATCTTCTATTATCTTTTCCGGTGGCGTATCGAGTCTGTCAGGATGTCTGAGACAGCTTCTCAATATTTTGAGAGTGGATGCAAAATAGTATCCGTCACAAATACGTTCATCTGTTACTACAGTATAATCCACGTATTTTCTTTTGATCACCTGGCCGTTGTCATCTATTTCGTTAACGCTTTTTTTGGCACCAAATGAAATGAATACAGGCACATTTCCAAAGTTATACAGGTGATGATAAATTGGAGGTATCCCCAGTGAGCCCATGGACGTTATAAACATGCTGCCGTGAAAAGGGCTGACATTGAGTAAAAATTTCGGAAGGAGTCCAAAATAGTCCAGAGTTTTGAGTAACCATATCGCAAATTTCTTGATGAGCCTCGGTATATAATTTATTATTTTGGCAGTATTGTCAAAATCGCTGTCAAGATCTCCGCCTTTGTTTTCATCTATTACTGCTTTCATTTTGTGATACACATCCTCAGCGGTATCTGTAGGTTCAAACACAATTTTGACTACAGTATCCGGGGATTCCAGTGTCATTTCTTTTTTGACATTAATATTTATTTCTATTCTGTTTCTGGAGTATACTCTCTGTCCTGAAACAAACCTGTTCACAGCAGGTCTTTGAGAGATACATCTTACATATGAGGCTACCATAACGTGCATTATTCCAAAGCCTTTAAGACCTGATTTTCTCTTGCGACGTATGTATTCCTCTATTTTTGAAACCTCGATACTGTCTCTGATAAAATTGCTGGCATCATTTCTCTCCACCATTATAAATGGGGTGATTTTGTGCATAGGCGTAAGAGCCCTGACCAGTCTGCCGTCACCTCTGTCGCCCAGCCTTTTTTTGTATTTTTTTTCTGGCATAATAAATCCTTTCCGGATACAAATATGAGCCTCGGTAATGCGAGATTTGCCAGGGCAAGATGGAAAATGCCTGCAGAAATAACTGCGGCGTATGTAAAACCATAACTTCCGGCAAACACATGTACAACAGACCGTCAGCGTATCCGATGAAGCCGGTCTGAGGCATAAGTTAAAAATGTATATATAAATAATACAATATATCTGCCGTCTGTCAACCGGAAAACAGCAAAAAACAACTATTGACAGCAGCCTCCGGCAGCAATATAATAAATATATAAATAATCTGTTTCAGGGCGAGGTGCAATTCCTCACTGGCGGTAAAGTCCGCGAGCCTTCGGGTTGAACCGGTGAAACTCCGGTACCAACGGTTATAGTCCGGATGGAAGAAACTAGAGTTGTTTTAGTTTTTTGTGTGCCCCGAACATCGGGGCACTTTTAATGACCTGACAGATTCCCAAAAACCAAAAGAAAAGAGGAATCAAAAATGAACAACAAAAAAACAGTAAGACTTGCAAAAATGGGTATGCTTGTTGCAATATCCGTAGTACTGGCGTATTTCGTCCACTTCCCTATAATTCCCGGGCTCAGTTTTCTGGAATATGACCCGGCGGACATTTCCATATTTATAGGAACATTCGCTTTCGGGCCTCTCGGAGGTATTGCACTTACAGTAGTTACAGCTTTAATACAGGGTGTTACAGTCAGTGCAGGCAGCGGAGCATATGGTATAATAATGCATATAATTGCAACAGGAACCTTTGTATTGGTCGCAGGTAATATTTACAGGACACACAAAACCAGAAAAGGAGCTATGATATCACTCGCAGCAGGTATTATTTCATGGGTTGTGATAATGTTCTTTGCAAACCTTGTAATCACGCCACTGTTTATGGGAGTTACAAGAGATGTAGTGATGGGTATGATGCCATTAATATTGTTATTTAATTTTATCAAGGCAGGAATAAACAGCGTTATTACATTCTTTCTTTACAAGAGAATTTCGGGATTTTTACACAAATGATTATCAAAAGAGAACTTCTGATTAAAAACGAAAACGAAACAAGAGAATTTGCCCTTGAACTTGCACAGGAGTTTGAGGCAGGAGATGTGCTGGCTCTGATAGGAGATCTTGGAACAGGCAAAACGGCACTTACCGGATATATTGCACAGGGGCTTGGCATCAGAGACAGTATTGTATCTCCAACCTTTACAATCGTTCGTGAATATACTGATGGCAGGTTGCCGCTTTATCACTTTGATGTCTACAGACTTGCTGATTCGGAGGAGATGCTTTATATTGGAGCCGAGGAGTATTTTTATGACAAAGGCGGCGTATGCGTGATAGAATGGGCGGATATTGTAGAGGATATACTTCCACCGGATACCAAATATATATATATTGAATATGGAGCTTCAGAAGGAGAAAGAATATATAGATGTACATTTTAGCATTAGAAAGCACAGGGCAGCATGCTTCTGTAGCTTTGACAGATGAAAAAGGCAATATAGAGGAGATTATAAACCCGGGCAGGCTCAATCATCTTGAGACTATGGTTCCGATGATTGATGAGCTCATGCAAAAATGCAAACTGCAGTTAAGCGATATGACTGCAATTGCCGCTTCTATGGGGCCAGGTTCCTTTACGGGCATCAGAATAGGCGTTACAACAGCAAGGACGCTTGCACAGGCGCTTGATATAGAAACCATAGGTGTTCCGACTCTTGATGCATTCTGCTACAATATGAAGGATTTCAGCGGAGTAATATGCCCTGTGTTTGATGCCAGAAGAAATCAGGTGTATGCAGGTGCGTTCAGATGGAACAAAGGAGATGTTGAGACAATTTCAAAGCCGGGTGCATATATGCTTGATGAATTCCTGGAGAGCCTATCGTTGAACCATATGCAGCATATGTTCTTTGGCGACGGACTTGGAGTTTATGGGGAGAGAATACTCGAAGCAGAGCCAGATGCTGTATTCGCACCTGAGCCTGTAAGACTTCAGAGAGCATCATCTGTTGCAGCTATGGCACTTGATATATATAATAGAGAGGGCACTCAGCCTTACGGTAACCTGCTACCGCTTTACATGCGCAAGGCTGAGGCGGAGCGCAAGCTGGAGGAAAAACTCAAAAATGAGCAGACCGGTAATTAGGCAGGCTGTATTGCATGATGCGCAGCAGATGGCAGAGCTTGACAAGATATGCTTCAGCATTCCGTGGAGCCTTGAATCATTCATGCAGGAACTTTCGTCAAACGAGAGAGCTTTGTATTTTGTGGCCGAGATAGATGGCAGTATTGCAGGATATGCGGGTCTCTGGCAGATATTAGATGAAGGACATATCACAAATGTGGCTGTGGCACCAAAGCTGCGCAGGCAGGGGATTGCAACCTCGATGCTGGAATCATTTCTTGCCGAGGGCAAAAGACGCGGCATCAGAGCCTTCACCCTTGAAGTCAGAGAATCCAATACAGCCGCACAGGAGCTTTACAGGAAATTCGGATTTCAGAGTGCAGGATATAGACCGGGATATTATGAAGACAACAAAGAAGCTGCAATGATAATGTGGCTTTGCGATTAATCGTTATTTGCATGGAGATGTTCAGATGAAAAACAACAAAACAATAATTCTTGCAATCGAATCAAGCTGTGATGAGACATCTGTTGCAATTATGGCAGATGGCAGAGAAATACTTTCGAATATAATTTCGTCTCAGATTGAAATACATAAACTGTATGGCGGGGTGGTGCCTGAAATAGCATCAAGGCATCATCTTGAGAATATAAATGCTGTAATAGAGCAGGCTATGACAGAAGCAGATATTACAAAAGATGATATAGATGCAATAGGCGTTACATATGGTCCGGGCCTTGTGGGAGCACTGCTTGTAGGTATAGCTGCTGCAAAAGCGCTTGCTCTTGCCTGGAACAAACCTCTTATAGGGGTTCATCATATACAGGGCCATATTTCGGCTGCATACATAGAGCACAAAGACCTCGAACCTCCATTTACAGCGCTTGTGGTTTCAGGTGGCCATACCAATATAGTTGAGGTTACTGACTACAACAGATGCAGAATACTTGGAAGCACCAGGGATGATGCTGCAGGTGAAGCCTTTGACAAGGTTGCCAGAGTCATAGGCCTTGGTTATCCGGGAGGCCCCAAAATTGATAAACTCTCGGAGGAAGGCAATCCTGATGCTATAGAGTTCAAAAGAGTTTATCTTGAAAAAGGCAGTCTGGATTTTAGCTTCAGCGGCATCAAAACTGCAGTACTCAACTACGTAAATTCAGAAAAACAGGCAGGCAGAGATATTAACAGAGCTGATATTGCAGCAAGCTTTCAGCAGGCTGTCCTGGAGGTCATAGTAAACAAGGCAATCGAAGCTGCTGTAACCTTGAACAAAGACAGACTGGTGATGGCAGGAGGAGTTGCATCAAACAGGCATCTGCGAAAGATGCTCGAAATGGCATGCAATGAAAAAGGCATCAGACTGTACTGCCCTTCTCCGGTGCTTTGTACAGATAATGCAGCTATGATCGGCACAGCAGCTTATTACAAATACAAGGCGGGAGAAACAGACGGGCTTAACCTTGATGCTTTTCCGAATCTTCCCCTGTAGTCAAAGGAAATGCAAATGATAATATTATCAGCAAATGACATTACAAAAACATATGGGACAGACGTGATATTGCAGGACATATCATTTCACATAAACAAAGGTGATAGAGTAGGAATTATCGGCCTTAACGGTGCAGGCAAAACCACTTTGCTTAATATACTTGCAGGTGAGCTTGATGCAGATAATGGCAATGTATATATTTCGAATGATACAACTATAGGTTATCTGCGCCAGAATGACGATTTCACATCAGAAAACACTGTTATAGAAGAAATAGACAGCATTTTTACAAAGCTTCATGAAATGGAAGAGAAGATGCCTGCTCTTTCACAGGAAATCGCAAGAGCTACTTCCTCTGGAAACAAATCTGCACAGGAAATAGAGATTATGCTCAACAGATATGATCAGCTGCAGGAGGATTATGACAGAGCGGGTGGTTACACATACAAAGGTGAAATTAAAGGTGTGCTTTCGAGCATGGCATTTACAGAAGATGATTATGCAAAAAAAATAAGCATGCTGTCGGGAGGCGAGAGAACAAGACTTGCACTTTGCTGCCTGCTCCTCAAAAAACCCGGCATCCTTATACTCGATGAGCCCACAAATCATCTTGATATAGGCACACTCAAATGGCTGGAGCAGTACATCAAGGCATACAGCGGCACTATCATAATTGTGTCTCATGACAGATATTTTCTTGATCAGAGTGTAAACAGGATATTTGAAATCTCAAATCACAAATTGAGAATATATGAAGGAAACTACTCCGAATATGCAATTAAACGCAAAGAAATACGTGAAAACGAAATAAGGGCATATCAGAAGCAGCAGACTGAAATATCAAGACAGGAAGAAATGATAAGGCGAATGAAGGAGAGAGGCACAGAAAAGCTTGCAAAGCGCGCGGCCTCAAGGGAAAAACGCCTTGAACATATCGAAAGACTCGAAATGCCTGACTCAGTGACAGGTAAGATGAAACTTCATTTCAAAGAGAACTTCAAAAGCGGAAATGATGTTTTCATAGCTGAGGGACTGGCAAAGAGCTTCGGATACGGCCCGGAGCGTAAAGAGCTGTTTCATGATATAAACCTTGATATCAAACGTGGTGAGAGAATATGCATAGTAGGCCCTAACGGTGTAGGCAAAACTACACTTTTGAGAATTATTCTTGATCAGCTTGAGCCTGATTCAGGCAGGATTAAAACAGGCTACAATGTGGCATTTGCATATTATGATCAGGGGCAGAGACTGCTTAACCCGGCAAATACCGTACTTGAAGAACTCAAAGAATCATATAGACTTTATACTGATACTGAAATGCGCTCGATTCTTGGTAGATTTCTGTTCAGAAATGAAGATGTTTTCATTAAAGTAGGCTCACTTTCCGGTGGCGAAAAAGCAAGACTCTCTCTGATTAAGATAATGCTTTGCGGTGCCAATGTTCTGGTGCTTGATGAACCTACCAATCACCTAGACATTGATTCTAAAGAGGTATTTGAAGAGGCCCTTTTGGAATTCCCGGGGACGGTCATAGTTGTATCTCATGACAGATATTTTCTCAATAGGATTCCGACCAGAATACTGGAGCTTGAAAAAGATGGGATACACGAATTCCTTGGCACATATGACTATTATATAGAAAAAAAACAGCAGATTGAATCAGGCAAAAAATATTTAAATGAAATGTCAGCACAGGGCAGGCAGAAGGAAATATCAGGGGAAACAGATTCTGCGCAGGAACGTCGCATCAAAAAGGAGCATGAAGCGGCTAAACGAAGGAAAGAAAGGGAGCTTTCACGTCTTGAAGAGAAAATTGCCCAACTTGAAATTTCAATAAGCGATATTGAGGAACAGATGTGTTCCGGAGAGAATCTTTCAGACCATATCAAACTTGCAGCGCTTGATGAAGAATGCCAAAAACAAAAAAAAGAGCTTGCGGCAGTTTATGACAGATGGATGGAAATTCAGGAATAAGCCAAAAAAACATTGCAATATATAATTGTATATTCTATAATAACCTTGACATATTCACAAGTTGAAATCAAAAGGCTGCAGTATGATTACTACGGTACATTGCAGCATACTATAAACCCGCAGAAATAAATGGAGGATTTAACATATGGTTTTTGAAAAAGTAAAGGAAATAATAGTAGAGCAGCTTGGCGTAAACGAAAATGATGTTACAATTGATACACATCTGATGAAAGATCTTGAAGCAGATTCTCTTGATGCTGTTGAGATAATCATGGCAATAGAAGACGAATACGGCATAGAGATTCCTGATGAGGATGCTGAGAAATTCCAGAGCGTAAGTGACCTGGTAAAATTCATTGAAGCAAACATATAACTTGACAAAAACACATCCCCGCTTTTGCAGCGGGATTTTTTCAAAATATACTGACGGAGGGGCATTAGATGAAAGATGAGACTAAAATTTCACAGGCGGTAATCAAGAGATTGCCCAGATACAGAAGATATCTGGGAGAGTTAAAGCGCAAAGGCGTTGACAAGATATCGTCAAATGAGTTCAGCAAGCTGATAGGATATACAGCATCCCAGATTAGACAGGATCTCAACAATTTCGGAGGCTTCGGGCAGCAGGGATACGGATATAATGTAAATGCACTTTATAATGAAATAAGTGCAATACTCGGACTTGACAAGCAATACAAAATGGTCATCATGGGAGCAGGTAATCTCGGGCAGGCAATAGTAAATTATACATACTATTACAAAACAGGATTTATGGTATGCGGTGTCTTTGAAATCAATCCGAGACTTATAGGCATTAAGATTAATGACATAGACGTAATGGATTACGAAAACACTGTAGATTATGTTGAAGAAAACAACATTGATATAGGTATAATATGCACCACCAAAGAAAACGCGCAGGAAGTTGCAGATAGACTGTGCTTTGCAGGAATTAAAGGGATATGGAATTTTGCTCCTGTTGATCTTGAGGTACCAAGCTATGTAGCGCTTGAAAACGTGCAGCTTTCGGAGAGTCTTCATTCTCTGGCATATCATATCAACAGAGAATCTGCAAGCCAGAAGGAAATCAAAGAAATCAAAGAGAAATGCAACAAATGCTCAGAGAGAGGCGAGGAATGCAAAAAACGAGGAGAAATATGTCCTTATGAGGTGCAAAATTCTTCGGCAAAATAAAAGGCAGGAATGGTTTGCATATCCAGAAAGCAAAATAACCGTTTCGTAAGAAACGGTTATTGATATTTAATATGCTTTTGTATGCTACTCTTCTACAGGAGCATCAACTGGACATGCGTTAGCGCAAGCTCCACAATCGATGCACTTGTCTTCGTCTATTGAATAGACAGCTCCTTCTGAAATAGCATCAGTAGGGCATTCAGCTGTGCAAGCGCCGCAAGCGATACAAGCATCTGTGATTTTGTAAGCCATTATGTAACCTCCTTTAGATTTATCGTTAAGATATACTACACATTATAGCAGAACGATATGGAGAAGTAAAGATGAAAGTTTACGCATTGGTCGGAAAAAGCGGTACAGGCAAAAGTTATCAGGCTGTAAACCTGTGCAAAGAACTTAATATAGAAGCTATTATTGACGATGGATTATTTATAAAAGGTAATGACATCATTGCAGGCATCTCTGCCAAAAGACAGACAACTATGATAGGGGCAATCAAGACGGCACTGTTTACAACAGATGAGCACAAAGATTCGGTTGTAAACAGCATTAAAAAGGTTGCACCCAAAAGCATATTGATTCTTGGCACTTCTGATGAGATGGCAAACAGGATAGCGGCAAGGCTTGAACTCCCGGAAATCGGGAAAAGAATACGCATAGAGCAGATAACCACCGAAAAAGAACGTGAAGAGGCAAGGCATCAAAGGCGTGATTTCGGTAAGCATGTAATACCTGTACCCACGTTTCAGCTCAAACGTGATTTTGCGGGATATTTTATGGACCCGCTCAAGATATTCAGGACATGGGGTAAAAACAAAGGCAGTATTTTTTCGGAAAAATCAGTAGTGAGGCCAACATACAGCTATCTGGGAGATTATATGATATCTGATAAAGTTATTGAAGATATAATTTTTAATGTGATTCAGAGGGCAGGCAGTGTCCGTAGTGTTGTCAGGACAGATATACTTTTGCATGAGGAACGTCTGAAAATAAAGATACTCATATTTATGCAAAAAGGCTGCAATATCATCAAAGAAGCCCGGGAACTTCAAAAATCAATAAACAAAAAAATAGACTATATGACGGCTTTCAATGTAGACCGTGTTGACATTGAAGTGCGGGGGATAAAATAATGATTGAAATCACAGGCATAAAAGATTTTGATACAGATCATACATTTGACTGTGGGCAGTGCTTCAGATGGAACAGAGAAGATGACGGGAGCTACAGCGGTATTGCAGGAAATAAAATTGCAAACATATCATACAAAAATGGTACTGTGACTATAGACAATGCAGAGCAGGAAGAACTTCGCTTCTGGAAAAACTATCTTGATCTTGACAGGGATTATGGGATTATCAAAGAAATTCTTTCCTCAAAAGATGAGGTTGTCAGCAAAGCCATAGAATACGGTTCCGGCATCAGAATACTGAATCAGGATAAATGGGAAACCATAATCTCCTTTATAATTTCGCAGAACAACAATATTCCAAGAATCAAAGGATGTATTGAAAATCTGTGCAATAACTTCGGGGAGACGGCAGGCGTGTTCAAAGGAGTTGAGTATCATTCAATGCCGGAACCGCAGGTTTTGGCATCACTTGATGTTAATGATCTTGAACCTGTAAAGCTCGGATACAGAGCCAGATATATCATAGAAGCTGCAAAACAGATAACAAAAGATGGCGGGAGAGAATTTCTTGATAAAACTTTTAACAGAGGTGCATCAGGCGATGAAATATATGATTATCTGATGGGGCTCTGCGGAGTGGGGCCTAAGGTTGCAAACTGCATAATGCTTTTTTGCATGCAGCAATATGACAGCTTTCCTATAGATGTATGGGTCAGGAGAGTTATGAACAGGCTGTATGGCTTTGATGAGTCGGATATCAAAGGAATGAAGACATTTGCGGCCGACAGATTTATGAGCCTTGGCGGATTTGCACAGCAGTATCTGTTCTATTTTATAAGAAGTTTTGAAAAATGATATAAAACTCGTGAAATAGTATTGACAATACAAAAAAACGAGTTAAAATATAGTTAGCACTCGAAAGTAGTGAGTGCTAACAAGCGAGTTAACAATATAACTTAGATAGAGAGGAGACGTCAGAATGAGTTTTGGAATTAAACCTCTGGGTGACAAAGTAGTAATCAAGAGAGAAGAAGCAGAAGAAAAAACAGCCAGCGGGCTTATTATAGCAAGCCAGGCAAAAGAACAGCCTCAGATTGCCGAAGTAATGGCAGTAGGCCCGGGAACAGATGAATGCAAAATGGAAGTAAAGGTTGGAGACAAAGTAATCTTTGCAAAATACGGCGGTATGGAGATCAAATACGAAGGAGAAGTTTATACAATCCTTGGCCAGAGAGACATTATGGCTGTTATAGAATAATAGAAAAGAGGTATTGAAATGGCAAAAGAATTATATTACGGCGAAGAAGCCAGAAGAAAACTACAGGCAGGTGTTGATAAGCTTGCTGATACAGTTAAAATCACACTTGGGCCAAAAGGCAGAAACGTTCTTTTAGATAAGAAATTCGGTTCACCGCTTATCACAAATGACGGTGTTACAATCGCAAGAGAAATTGAGCTTGAAGATGCAGTTGAGAATATGGGAGCACAGGTAGTTAAAGAGGTTGCAAGCAAGACAAACGATGTTGCAGGCGACGGAACTACTACAGCTACACTCCTTGCACAGTCAATCATCAGAGAAGGATTCAAAAATGTAGCAGCAGGGGCAAATCCGATGATTATCAAAAAAGGCATACAGGGAGCAACAGATATTGCAGTAGAGAACATCAGAAAAATCGCAAATCCTGTAGAGACAAAAGAAGCTATTGCACAGGTTGCATCAGTTTCTGCCGGAGATACAAAGATAGGCGAACTGATTTCAGATGCTATGGAACAGGTTGGCAAAGACGGAGTTATCACAGTTGAAGAATCAAAATCAACAGGTACAACTCTTGAAGTTGTTGAAGGTATGCAGTTTGACAGAGGATACCTGTCAGCATATATGGTAACTGATACAGAAAAAATGGAAGCAGTACTCGAAAATCCATATATCCTGCTCACAAACAAAAAGATTTCAAGCATACAGGATTTGTTGCCATTACTTGAACAGATTGTAAATACAGGCAGGAAACTGTTTATCGTATGCGAAGACCTCGAAGGTGAAGCCCTTGCAACTCTGGTTCTCAACAAATTAAGAGGCACATTCGAATGTGTTGCAGTAAAGGCTCCAGGATTTGGCGAAAGAAGAAAAGCAATGATGGAGGATCTTGCAATTCTTACAGGCGGTACAGTTATAACTGATGAATTAGGATACGACATCAAAGAGACAACTGTTGACATGCTTGGTACAGCAGCAACTGTTAAAGTAGACAAAGACAATACAGTTATCGTAGGTGGTGGCGGAGATGCCAAGGAAATTCAGGACAGAATTGCATCATTAAGAACCATGGCAGCTCAGACGACCTCCGAATTTGACAAAGAGAAAACACTCGAAAGACTTGCCAAGCTTGCAGGTGGTGTTGCAGTCATCAAAGTGGGTGCAGCTACAGAAACTGAACTCAAAGAAAGAAAATTGAGAATCGAAGATGCTCTTAATGCTACTAAGGCAGCAGTTGAAGAGGGTATTGTTGCAGGCGGTGGAGTTGCTCTTGCAAATACAATCCCTGCAATTGCAGAATATGTAGACACACTTTCAGGTGACGAAAAAACAGGTGCCCAGATTATAATGAGAGCACTAGAAGAGCCTGTAAGACAGATTGCCGAAAACGCAGGATTTGAAGGCAGTGTTGTAATAGCAGAGGTTAAGAATAGAGATGCTGGAGTAGGATTCAATGCAGCAACAGAAGAATATGTTGATATGATTAAAGCAGGAATCGTAGACCCTGCAAAGGTTACTAAATCAGCACTTACAAATGCAGCATCAGCATCGGCATTACTGCTTACAACAGAAGCAGGAATCGTAGACATCAAGGAGGATACTCCTCCTATGCCACCTATGGGTGGAGGCGGAATGCCGGGAATGATGTAAAGAGCCTTAATAGTAAATATCTGAATATGGAACCGCTCGGAAAACCGGGCGGTTTTTTGTGGTGTAAAAATCTGTTGCTGCATCTAAAAAAGCATACAAATACAGGTTATCTGGCAAAGCGATACGTACAGTTGTTGCTCAGACAACATATTGAATGATAAGTTTGTGGTATACTCAGTGCAAATATAAATTGTTCAGTATTTAATAAATGGGAGGATTTTATGAAAAAAATACTTACAATCACATTAGCAGTTATCATGGCATTGTCAGTAGCAATGCTGGCAGGTTGTGGCAGTGATGACACAGCTACTACAGAAGAAAAACCGGAAGTTACTGTACTTGCAGCAGCAAGTCTGACAGATGCACTTGATGAAATAATCGCAGAGTACGAAAAAGATGCAGACTGCACTATAACACCAAGCTATGCAGGTTCAGGAGATCTGGTACAGCAGATTAAGGGCGGAGCTCCTTGCGATATCTTTGTTTCAGCTTCAAAGAGCAACATGGACGACCTTGAAAAAGAAGACTATATCAACACTGATACAAGAAAAGACCTTCTTGGAAACACTCTGACCCTTGTAGCTACCATCGAGAAAAAAGATGATGTAAGCATGGACAACCTGACTTCAGACAAAGTAGGTTCAATTTCAATCGGTGAGGTTGACACAGTTCCTGCAGGTAAATATGCTTCACAGGTATTTGATAACCTGGGAATCACTGATGCGATCAGCGACAAGATTGTTTATGCAAAAGACGTAAGAGCCGTACTTAACTATGTTGAAACAGGCGATGCTGACTGCGGATTTGTTTACAAGACAGACGCACTCACTATGGACGAAACCAAAGGCGTAGTAGTTGAAGATGTTGCAGAAGATCTTCATGACGCTATCGTATATCCTGCTGCTATCATGAAGGATGCTCCACAGGCTGATGCTGCTGCTGATTTCTATGAATTTATGCAGGGTGATTTTGCTAAAGAAGTATTTGAAAAATACGGATTCACAGTAAAATAAGAAAAAGTGAGAGAATTAATTTAAAATGTATGAACCAATTATTCTATCAGTAAAAGTCGCATTGCTTGCGACAGTAATAGCGTTTTTCCTGGGAGTGTTCTTCGCTTATCTGCTTACCAAGCGGAGAGTCCCGGGCAAGAATATATGGGAGACAATCCTTATACTCCCGATGATTCTGCCGCCGTCTATTGTAGGATATTTGCTTCTGAAAGCTTTCGGGAAGAGAGGCTTCATTGGAGCCTTTCTTCTCGATACATTTGGCATCCAGGTAGTGTTTACCTGGATTGCTTGTGTTATAGCGGCAAGTGTAGTTGCGCTGCCGCTGATGTATCAGAATGCAAAAGGCGCGTTTCAAAGTGTCGATCCGAGTCTTGAGCTTGCTGCCAAAACACTGGGCAGCAGCCCTTTCAAGGTATTTCGTACAGTTACTTTTCCGTTATCAGGTCCCGGCATCATAAGCGGCATAGTGCTTACATTTGCACGTGCTCTTGGTGAGTTTGGTGCGACACTGATGCTTGCGGGCAACATACCGGGTAAGACTCAGACTATCCCGACGGCAATATATTATTCAGTAGTTACAGGTAAGGAGGACAAGGCTATGAGCCTTGTTGTAGTTATGGTGGTTTTCAGTTTCGCACTGGTATTCGGTCTGAATATGTGGCTGAAAAAAAGAAATCACAGAGACAATATGAAGAGGTGAGCGGCGTATGGGTGTTTCATTCAGACTTCTGAAAAAACTGAACTATTTTTCCCTTGATATAGATTTTACAATGGAAAACGAACTCCTCGTAATAGAAGGAGCCTCCGGTGCGGGGAAAACAACGATACTCAACTGTCTGGCAGGCATAGTGACTCCCGATGAGGGAGTAATCAATGTTGACGGCAGGATTCTTTTCAGTCATGACGACAAGATAAATGTTCCGGCAGAAAAACGCAATATCGGCTATCTTTTTCAGAACTATGCTCTTTTTCCGCATATGACCGTAAAACAGAATGTGCTTTACGGACTCAAAAACAAGAAATCATACAGAGCGAGAACCGAAAAAAAAGAGCTGCTTGAGTATGCAGGGTATATGATGGAGACACTGGGGATCTCACATCTTGCAGATAAAAACGCAACAGCAATATCAGGCGGAGAAAAGCAGCGTGTGGCTCTGGCAAGGGCAATGGTGACAAAGCCGTCGCTGCTGCTTTTGGACGAACCGTTTTCTGCACTTGATGAAAATACTAAACAAAAAATATATGATGAGTTTATGGCATTCAGAGAAACTCTCAAAATTCCGACAATACTCATAACTCACAACCATCGTGAAACGGAGCTTTTTGCGGATATAAATATAACGCTGAAGGAAGGCAAGGTGATAGCAAGTGAAAGAAGTTGATGTTAAGAATGCGGTGGGAACCGTACTGGCTCACGATCTGACGCAGATAATTCCTGGTGAATACAAGGGGGCGAAATTCAAAAAAGGTCATGTAATATCAGAAGATGATATCCCTTTGCTCCTTTCAATGGGCAAAAAACATCTGTTTGTTCTCGAAAAGGATGATGACGATGTTCATGAAAACGAGGCTGCATACAGGATAGCATCTAAAGCCGCAGGCAGGGGCATTGATCTGTCGAAACCCTCAGAAGGCAAAATTGAGCTTCGTGCAGCCACAGACGGACTTCTCAAGATAGACAGGGAAAGGCTTTTCAGGCTGGTATCTCAGGATGAGATAATGTTTGCCACGACGCACGAAAATATAGTGGTGAGAAAAGGTGACAAACTGGCAGGCACTAGAATAATACCTCTTTTTGTGGCGGAGTCTGTGATGCAGACGGCGGAGCAGACTTTAGAGTCGGGACCTCTGGTGGAGATAGTGCCTCTAAAGAATATGAAAGTTGGGGTTGTGACTACCGGAAGCGAGATATACAACGGGATTATAGAGGATGCTTTCGGGCCTGTGCTTGTAAGGAAATTCGGAGAGCTGGGCAGTAGCGTCGAAAAACAGCTCTTTGCAGACGATGATGATGAGATGATCGCAGACTGCATCAGGCAGCTTGTGGACGAGGGTATGGATATTATCGGTATTACAGGCGGGATGTCTGTGGATCCTGATGACAGGACCCCTTCGGGTATCAGACTTGCGGGTGGAGAGGTTGTAAGCTATGGCGCTCCGGTACTTCCCGGTGCCATGTTTATGCTGTCATATATAGGCGATATTCCTGTGGTTGGACTGCCGGGAGGTGTTATGTACAGTCGCACCAGCGTATTCGATCTGATCGTGCCAAGACTTCTGGCAGGAGAGAGAGTTACCAAGGATGATATAAACAGGCTGGCTCATGGCGGACTGTGCCTTGGCTGCGAAACCTGTACATATCCTGCGTGCGGATTCGGGAAAGCATAGATTCCCGATTGTGAAGTTCTGCAGGTTTTGCATGGAAACAATAATTTTCACCTTGAAAAACAGAAGTCTATGTGCTAATATAGACATATGAAAAGACGAGGCTTTGCGGCTTCGCCGAAAGGGTTTTAGCTACTTAGTAGCTTTACCGCTCTTGGTATCAGCAGGAGCGGCTTTTTTAATCTTAGAGATTGTTATCCTAATGCGCTTCAGTGTAATAGTAATTCTCATCAATATCGCCTCCTTTCATTAGATCCCAATACCGGGTCTTTTGAAAATCGGCTCAGCCGCTCAGGTCTCGTCTTCAGCAACTATTATACCACGATGATAATCTCAAAGGGTATCTGTTACACATCGGCTCTGTCCTATCGGCCAATCTCCGTGTGTAGACATTATACCAGAAGAACAATTTCCAAACAAGAGTTCGCAAACATTTTAGTTAAAGGATTGCTACTGCTCATATCCGGGTAAAAATATACTTTCTGAAATCGCACCGCAAAGGGATTTTGTCTGACAAACATAGAGGTCTCAGATTTTCGTAAATTTATTTGCTCAAATTACAAAATATACTTGTCAGAGGATATTTTTTGTGTAATAATTAAAACATCAGTTGAATAAGTTTTGTTTACTAATATATGTTCTGTATGATGGCTGGAACGTCTCTACCACGCGCCGAAAAAAAGTGACTATTAGTTGATATGCGCAATTGCAGCCTTGTTTCAAAGGCTCGCTTTGTGTTTATTTTGTATTAGTAAACAGGTTTTTTAGCCTGTTTTTCTTTTACTATACCTGTCATAACTGACGATAAGCGGGTTACCGCAGGGGAGTGACAGGCGAAATACATGTCGATCGTCTGGGCAGACAACTATCTCATATATTAGGGATACTTGTCTGTCCTGTTGTTTTTTGCAGGGAGGATTTATGAAAAAAATAGGAATTGTAATGGGAAGCGACTCTGATATGCCTGTCGTATCAAAAGCGATAGATACCCTTAAAGAACTCGAAGTGCCATATGAGGTGCATATATATTCGGCACACAGAACACCCGAGGAAGCTAAAAATTTTGCACAGGGAGCAAGAGCTGCCGGATTTGGCGCAATCATAGCAGCAGCAGGTAAGGCTGCACATCTTGCCGGAGCCATAGCTGCAAACACGACATTGCCTGTAATAGGGATTCCGGTTAAATCGTCAACACTTGACGGACTTGATGCACTGCTTTCAACTGTGCAGATGCCTTCGGGAATACCTGTTGCAACAGTTGCGATAGATGGAGCTGCCAATGCGGCACTTCTGGCAGCTCAGATGATTGCCATCGAAGACAGAGAACTTGCAGAGAGATTACATACAAAGAGAATGGCAGACGCACATAAGGTACTTGAAAAAGATGCTGCACTTGCAGCAAAGTTAAATAAATAATATAAATGTATGGAGGAACAACTAATGGAAAAGAAACTCGTTTACACAGGAAAAACCAAGAATGTATTTGCACTTGACAATGGTAATTATCTTCTTAAATTCAAGGATGACTGTACAGGAAAAGACGGAGTGTTTGACCCGGGGCAGAACGCTGTGGGACTCACAATCGAGGGAGTAGGCGATGTGAACCTTCGTATGTCAATTTATTTCTTTGAAAAAATCAATGCTGCAGGAATCAGAACTCATTATGTCAATGCAGATCTTGATGAGACAACAATGGAGGTATTGCCTGCAAAAGTATTCGGAAACGGGCTTGAAGTTATATGCAGGCACAAGGCTGTAGGTTCATTTTTCAGAAGATATGGCGAATATATCGAAGAAGGAGCAGACCTGCCTGAATACGTTGAAATGACATTCAAAAATGATGAAAAGGAAGACCCGCTGGTAACAAAAGACGGTCTTGTTGTCCTTGGAGTAATGACAGAAAAACAATATGACGATATCAAAGCTATGACACAGCAGATAACAAGAATAGTTGCAGATGATATGAAAGCAAAAGGACTTGTGCTTTATGATATCAAATTTGAATTCGGATATGACAAAGACGGCAATGTAATGCTTATAGATGAAATCGCATCAGGAAATATGAGAGTATACAAGGACGGAGAATATATAGATCCTATGACTTTATCAGAGCTTTTCTTCAGTAAATAACGGGGAGGAATCAATGGGTGGATATTTTGGTGCAGTATCAAAGCGTGATGTTGTGCTGGATGTGTTTTATGGTACAGATTATCATTCACATCTTGGAACAGCCAGAGGTGGAATTGCTGCATACGATGAAGAATATGGTTTCCAGAGAGAAATCCACAATATAGAAAACTCACCCTTCAGAACAAAATTCGAAGGCGTATGCGATTCTATGAGAGGCAAATCATGTATCGGGTGCATAAGCGACGGAGATCCGCAGCCCATACTGATACGTTCAAATTTGGGGACTTATGCAATAATCACAGTCGGGGTTGTAAAAAACTCAAAGGAGCTTACAGATCAGTTTCTGGCATTCAGTGGAGGACATTTTGAAGCAATGACAGGTGGGAGAATCAACTCTACAGAGCTTGTTGCATCAATGATAAACCAAAAAAGCGACTTCCTTGAGGGTATTAAATTCGCACAAAGTGTGATTGAAGGCTCAGCCTCAATTGTAATATTGAAAGAAGACGGCCATATTATAGCGGCAAGAGATAAGCTCGGCAGGACGCCTCTCCTCATAGGCAGGGACAGTGACGGATATTGCATTTCCTTTGAGTCTTTTGCCTATGAAAAACTCGGATATGAAACAGCGAAAGAACTTGGCCCCGGAGAAATTGCAGAGATATCAAAGGATGGCATAACTGTTTTGCAAAATCCGGGCAAAGACATGAAGATATGCGCGTTTTTATGGACTTACTACGGATATCCCAACTCGACATATGAGGGGGTAAATGTTGAAGTTATGAGGAACAAAAACGGCAGACTTCTTGCACAATATGATGATGCAAACGGCAAAAGCTTTGACATAGATTATGTTGGCGGAGTGCCTGATTCAGGCGTTGCTCATGCAATAGGATATGCCAATGAGTGTGATGTTGATTATGCAAGACCATTTATCAAATATACACCGACATGGCCAAGAAGCTTTATGCCAAACAACCAATCAGAAAGAAATCATGTTGCAAAAATGAAGCTGGTGCCTGTAAATGAACTTATCAAAGACAAAAAACTGCTGTTTGTAGACGACAGCATAGTCAGGGGTACTCAGCTCAAGGGAACAGTTGATTTTCTTTATGAAAACGGAGCAGAGGAAGTTCATATGCGTTCGGCCTGCCCCCCTATAATGTATGGATGCAAATATCTTAACTTCTCAAGACAGAATTCAGATATGGAGCTCATAGCAAGAAGGATTGTCATGGAGCTTGAAGGGGAAGAAGGCGCAGAACACCTTGAGGAATACAGTGACGGCACTACGCAAAGAGGGCAGGCATTGAGAAATGCACTTTGTGAAAAGCTGCATTTTGATTCCCTTGAATACCAGAGTATAGATAATATCATAAAAGCAATAGGCATAGACCCGTGCAAGGTCTGCACCTATTGCTGGAATGGAAAGGAATAAGTGAAATGAAGAACTCAAAAGCGGATGCATATGCAGCTGCAGGCGTCGATATAACTGCGGGATATGAGTCAGTCAGATTGATGAAAGAACATATTAAAAAAACAGTTACAAACGGAGTAATGTCAGAGGTGGGAGGCTTTGGAGGCCTTTTCAGACCTGAGCTTACAGGCATTAAAGATCCTGTGCTCGTAAGCGGCACAGATGGAGTCGGCACTAAGCTTAAAATTGCATTTCTTGCGGACAGACATGATACAGTCGGAATTGACTGTGTTGCAATGTGTGTCAATGATATAGTTTGCTGCGGTGCGACGCCTATGTTTTTCCTTGACTATATAGCCTGCGGCAAAAATGTGCCTGAAAAAATAGCACAGATTGTAAAGGGAGTTGCCGATGGATGTATTCAGGCAGGTTGCGCACTGATTGGCGGCGAGACAGCAGAAATGCCGGGATTTTATCCCGAGAATGAATACGACCTTGCAGGGTTTGCGGTAGGTATGGCAGATGGTAGCAGACTTCCGGACAAAACAGATATAAATCCGGGGGATACCGTGATAGCTCTTGCATCAAGCGGCATTCACTCCAATGGATTTTCTCTTGTAAGAAAAGTGCTGGATGTTGAAACTGCAGACCTTGATGCACCAATATCAGAGCTTTCCGGCAAATCTCTGGGAGAGGTACTTCTTACACCTACAAAAATATATGTAAAGCCGATACTTGCGCTCTTCAAAGAAGTAAATGTCAAAGCTGTATCTCATATTACAGGTGGCGGTTTTTATGAAAATATTCCAAGAAGCCTGCCTGAGGGTATAAGTGTCAGTATAAAAACAGAAGACATCAGGGTATTGCCTGTATTTGAATATATAGCAGCAAAAGGCAATATCCCGCCAAGGGAAATGTTTAATACATTTAATATGGGAGTCGGAATGACGGTCATAGTTTCTCCTGAAGAGACAGACAGGGCACTCGAAATTTTGAGGGCAAATGGAGAAGATGCATACATTCTCGGCGAAGCCGTCAGCTCAGATGAAGGGATTATATTATGGTAAAAACAAAAATAGCCGTGCTCATATCCGGTGGTGGTACTAATTTGCAGGCCCTGATAGATGCACAGCGCGATGGGATACTCAGAAATGGCAGAATAGCACTTGTGATTTCGTCAAATTCTATTGCCTACGGACTCAAAAGAGCAAAAGAGGCAGGCATTGATGCTGTTGCAATCACGCGCAAAGAATGTGGATCACAGGAAGCGTTTGAAGCTGAAATTATCAAAAAACTGGAGGAGTATGATATAGAGCTTATAGTTCTTGCAGGGTTTTTGAATATACTTTCGGAGGACTTTGTTAAACGATACCCCGAAAGAATAATCAACGTTCATCCTTCGCTCATACCATCATTTTGCGGCAAGGGTTTTTATGGCATCAAAGTCCATGAAGCAGCGCTTGATTACGGCGTTAAAGTTACAGGTGCAACAGTCCATTTTGTAAATGAGGTAACTGACGGAGGCAGGATAATCAGACAAAAACCGGTATGTGTCAGAACAGATGATACACCTAAAACATTGCAAAAACGCGTAATGGTACAGGCAGAGTGGGTGATACTTCCGCAGGCAGCAGAGGAGGTTTCAAAAGCAATTGCAGAAAGGAAAGAATATAATGGAATATAATGATATTGGGAAACTGCTTTCGTCAAATGAATATCCGGGAAGAGGCATTGTCCTTGGAACAAGTCCCGATGGCAGTAAACATGTGGCTGCATATTTCATAATGGGCAGAAGTGAAAACAGCAGAAATCGCATATTTGAAAAAAGAAATGACGGAATATATACAAAAGCCTTTGATGAAAGCAAAATGGAGGATCCTTCGCTGATAATATATGCGGCAGTAAAACAATCGGGAAACAGTCTGATTGTTACAAACGGTGATCAGACAGATACAATATATGAATTCCTTGAAGACGGTGACAGCTTTGAAGCCGCACTTGATACAAGACAGTTTGAGCCTGATGCTCCGAATTTTACATCGAGAATAAGTGGAGTCGTTACAGGCGACGAATCAGGATGCATGTACAAGCTGAGCATACTAAAAAGCCTTGACGAAAAAGGAAGCACATGCGGCAGATTCATCTACAGCTATGAACCTGCTGCAGGAAAGGGCCATTTCATACATACATACAAAGGAAACGGCAATCCCCTCCCTGCATTTACAGGAGAGCCTGTGCCTGTTAATATATATGATGACTGCGAGGGATTTGCACAATATATATGGGATAGCCTTGACAGTGAAAATAAGATATCGCTTTATGTGAGATATACTGATATTAAAACAGGAGAATATACAGAAACTCTCATAAATAAAAATATACAGGGGGCGTAAAATGAAAAATTTTGAGCTTAAATACGGATGTAATCCAAATCAGAAGCCAGCAAAAATATATATGGAAAATGGAGACGAGCTTCCTGTTGAAATTCTTAGTGGCAGACCGGGATATATAAACTTCCTTGATGCATTCAATGCATGGCAGCTTGTAAAAGAATTAAAAGAAGCTACAAGCCTGCCTGCAGCAGCATCATTTAAGCATGTCAGTCCTACCTCAGCTGCTCTCGGCAAGGTGTTGCCTGAAAGACTCAAAAAAGCCTGCTTTGTTGATGATATAGCCGGACTTGACGATTCGCTCATTGCGTGTGCTTATGCCAGGGCAAGAGGCACAGACAGGCTTTGTTCTTTTGGCGATTTCATAGCTCTTTCGGATATATGCGATGAAACAACTGCAAATATCATCAAAAGAGAAGTGTCAGACGGCATCATAGCTCCGGGATATACAGACAAAGCACTCGAAATATTAAAAACAAAGCGAAAAGGCGGCTACAATATCATAAAAATTGATGCTTCATATGAACCTGCAGCTGCTGAAAAAAAACAGGTATTTGGTATTACCTTTGAGCAAAAGCGAAATGATATCAGAATAGACGGCAGTGCTCTTGAGAATATAGTTACGGCTAATAAATCCCTTGGAGATGATGCAAAACTCGACCTTATTACAGCACTTATAACACTTAAATATACTCAATCAAATTCAGTATGCTTTGCTTACGACGGACAGGCTATAGGTGTTGGAGCAGGGCAGCAATCAAGAATTCACTGCACTCGTCTTGCAGGAGACAAGGCTGATACGTGGTTTTTGAGACAGAGCAACAGAGTGCTTGAGCTGCCATTTAAAACAGAGCTTGGCAGAGCAGAAAGAGATAATGTAATAGACGGATATATCAATAAATACGAAGAGGATGTATGTGCAGAAGGCATATGGCAAAAATATTTTACCAGGAGACCTGAACCATTTACAGATGAGCAGAAGAGGATATATCTTGATGAGATTAAAGGTGCATCACTTGCTTCAGATGCATTCTTCCCGTTTGCAGACAGCATTGAAAGAGCTTTTAAAAGCGGTGTTTCATATGTGGTAGAGCCGGGAGGTTCAATCAGAGATGATCTGGTGATACAATGTGCAGACAAATATAATATGACGATGGTATTTAATGGAATAAGGCTCTTCCATCATTAAGGTGATAAAATGAAAATACTCGTAGTTGGCGGTGGCGGCCGTGAACATGCAATAATTAAAACACTCAAAAAAAATAAGACAATTGATGATATCTACGCGCTCCCGGGAAACGGGGGTATTGCAAAGGATGCCATATGTGTGGATATAGGGGCAAAAGATATAGAGAAAATCACAGAGTTTGCAAAAAAGAACGATATAGACTTTGCAGTGGTTGCACCTGATGATCCGCTGGCGCTTGGCGCCGTTGACGCTCTTGAAGCCATAGGCGTTAAATGCTTTGGCCCTAACAAGGCGGCAGCGGCTATCGAAAGCAGTAAGGTATTCGCAAAGGAACTCATGAAAAAATATAACATACCTACAGCAGAATATGAAGTGTTTGATGATATGGACAAAGCTCTTTGCTATCTTGAGACTGCGGCGATTCCAGCCGTAATCAAGGCTGATGGTCTTGCACTGGGCAAAGGTGTTGTAATTGCACAGACAAGAGATGAAGCAAAAAATGCAGTCAGATCTATGATGGAGGAACGGATTTTCGGCGAGAGCGGCAGCCGGGTAGTCATTGAGGAATTCCTGACAGGACCGGAGGTTTCTGTATTGTCGTTTACAGATGGCAATACTATAGTGCCTATGATTTCTTCGCAGGATCACAAAAGGGCACTTGATGGAGACAAAGGACCAAACACGGGTGGAATGGGATGCATAGCGCCAAATCCATACTATACAGAAGAAACAGCGCAGCAGTGCATGGATGAAATCTTCATACCTACAGTGAATGCTATGAACAAGGAAGGCAGGAAGTTCAAAGGATGCCTTTATTTCGGGCTCATGCTTACAGCTGATGGCCCCAAGGTCATAGAATACAATTGCAGATTCGGAGATCCTGAAACACAGGTGGTGCTGCCCCTGCTTGAAAGCGACCTCCTCGATATTATGACAGCTGTAGCAGATGAAAAGCTTGATGAGATTAAAATCAGTTTTAGCAAGGAAAATGCATGCTGCGTTGTTATGGCATCAGAGGGTTATCCGGTTTCATATAAAAAAGGATTTGAAATAACAGTTGATGATTTATCTGATAATACGGAT
This sequence comes from Anaerovoracaceae bacterium, assembly GCA_963590215.1. Taxonomy (GTDB): domain Bacteria; phylum Bacillota; class Clostridia; order Peptostreptococcales; family Anaerovoracaceae; genus UMGS973. Next base: position 45,340 of record CAVAON010000003.1, read on the forward strand.
ATATTCATAGCAGGAGCAGCTCTTGCAGATGGAAAGCTTGTCACATCGGGAGGCAGAGTACTGGGAGTGACTGCAGTATCGGAAAGCCTTGAAGAGGCAATACATAATGCTTATGAGGCTGTTAAAAATGTGCATTTTAAGAATTCGTATTACAGGAAAGATATAGGAAAGAAAGCTCTTGAAGCAGAAAGGAAATAGCAATATGGTTTACAGAATATATGTTGAAAAGAAAAAATCTGCAGCAAACGAAGCTGCAGGATTGCTTTCAGACATAAGAACTTTTTTGGGAATTGAAAATCTGAAAGAGCTTAGAATTATCAACAGATACGATGTTGAAGGAATAACCGGAGAACTGTTTTCATACTGCAGGGGAACTGTTTTTTCAGAACCTCAGCTTGATGATACATATGATGAACTTGACAGTGAAGGATATTCTGTATTTGCAGTTGAGCCGCTTCCGGGACAGTTTGACCAGAGAGCTGACTCTGCCGCACAGTGCATACAGATAATCTCTCAGGGCGAAAGGCCTGCTGTTGCAGCAGCAAAAGTATATATGCTGAAAGGAAGTAGCCTTACGGAGGAACAGACTGATAAAATCAAAGCATATGTCATAAACCCTGTAGAATCAAGAGAGGCTTCTTTGGATATGCCAGATACGCTGAAAACGGATTATGAAGTTCCGACAGAAGTTGAGATACTTTCAGGGTTTACATCACTGAATGAGGATGGCCTCAGAGAATTTATCGAAAACATGGGTCTTGCAATGGATGTTGACGATATTATAGTATGCCGGGAATATTTCAAAAAAGAAGGCAGGGATCCATCTGTAACAGAAATAAAAATGATAGACACTTACTGGTCGGATCATTGCAGGCATACTACTTTTATGACTACTATAGACAGTGTTACATTTGAAGATGAACTTATCGAAAAGACATATAACGAATATATAGAGGCACGAAAGAAAATAGGCAGGACCAAGCCTGTCAACATGATGGATATTGCAACTATTGCAGTTAAATGCCTCAAAGCAGAGGGGAAGCTTCCAGACCTTGATGAATCAGAGGAGGTTAATGCATGCACAGTCAAAATTAAAGTCAATATAGATGGAAAAGATGAAGACTGGCTGCTGCTTTTCAAAAATGAAACCCACAATCACCCTACAGAAATAGAGCCTTTCGGGGGTGCGGCAACCTGCGTAGGAGGAGCAATAAGAGATCCTCTTTCGGGAAGGGCTTATGTTTATGCTGCAATGAGACTCACCGGTGCGGCTAATCCGTTAAGACCTGTCAGTGAAACTCTTGAAGGCAAACTGCCTCAGAGAAAAATTGTAACGACAGCAGCTGAAGGATATTCTTCATATGGCAATCAGATAGGTCTTGCAACAGGACAGGTGGATGAAATATATCATCCGGGATATGTGGCTAAGCGTATGGAAATAGGTGCTGTAATTGGAGCTGCACCTGCATGTAATGTCAGACGAGAGGTGCCGGAGGCAGGAGATGTTGTAATTCTTCTGGGAGGCAAAACAGGCAGAGACGGATGCGGAGGAGCGACAGGCTCATCCAAATCTCATAATACGGATTCACTTGCAAGCTGCGGCGCAGAGGTACAAAAGGGAAATGCACCTGAAGAAAGAAAGCTGCAGAGGCTTTTCAGAAACCCGCAGGCTGCAAAAATGATAAAAAGATGCAATGACTTTGGCGCAGGAGGGGTTTCGGTAGCTATAGGGGAGCTTGCAGACGGGCTTTTGATAAACCTTGACAAAGTGCCAAAAAAATATGAAGGCCTTGACGGTACTGAACTTGCGATAAGTGAATCGCAGGAGAGAATGGCTGTTGTCGTGACAAAAGAGGACGCGGCGGAATTTATGAGACTGGCGGATTTTGAAAACCTTGACTCCACAATAGTGGCAGAGGTAACGGAGGAACCAAGGCTTGTTATGCACTGGAATGGTAAAACCATCGTTGATATATCGAGAGAATTTCTTGATTCCAATGGTGCAGAGAAGCATATAGCTGTCAAAACAGCAAGGGCAGCAGATCCTCAAAAGGAAATACCGGCAAGCTTTGAAGAGGGAATCAGAGAGCTTGCAGGGAATCTGAATGTGTGTTCCAAAAGAGGACTTGCTGAGCAATTCGATTCAACAATAGGAGCAGGAACTGTGCTTATGCCTTTTGGGGGTAAATATCAGAGAACCCCTGCTCAGGCTATGGCTTACAAAATTTCAGTTGAAAAAAAAGATACAAAAACATGCTCTCTGATGTCGTGGGGATATAATCCGTATATTTCATCAGTAAGCCCATACCACGGAGCATACACAGCAGTTATAGAGTCTGTTTCAAAGCTTGTGGCATCAGGTGCTGAGTTTAAGAATGTATATCTGACCTTCCAGGAATATTTTGAGAAGCTGGGAAAAGACAGTAGTAAATGGGGTAAGCCTCTATCTGCACTGCTTGGTGCATTTAAGGCTCAGATGGGACTTGGCATAGCGGCTATAGGCGGCAAGGACTCGATGAGTGGCACTTTTGAAGATATAAATGTACCACCTACTCTTGTTTCTTTTGCAGTTACAATCGAGGATACTGACAATATTCTGAGTAATGATTTCAAGGAGGCGGATCACAAAGTACTTCTGCTTGAGCCTGATACAGATGGGGACGGCCTTGTAGATACAGATAGTCTGAAGAAACTCTTTGATGAAGTTACTCGGCTTATTAGAGAGGGTAAAGTATATGCAGCATACACCCCGGGCTTTGGAGGCGTTACCGAAGCAGTTATGAAAATGTGCTTTGGAAACAGGATAGGATTTGAGTTTGAAGAGGATATGCCACTTGAAACAATATTCGGATATTCTTACGGCTCATTTGTGCTTGAAATTGATGAAAATACTGAGATAAGCGAAGCTGATATAAATGTGAAAGCGCTGGGCAAAACATGTGAAGCAGAATACATATCACGCGGAACCATTCGTATATCTCTTGATGAACTGTCGCAGATTTATGAAGACAGGCTCGAAAGCGTTTACAGGTGCAATATTAAAACAGAGCATACAGATATACCTGCAGTCAATTATAAATATGAAGGAGAGAGAAAAGCTCCGGCAGTTAAAATAGCAAAACCAAAAGCTCTGATACCCGTATTTCCGGGCACCAACTGTGAATATGATTCCGCAAAAGCTATGGAAACGGCAGGTGCCGAGCCCGAAATATATGTTATAAAAAACAGAAGTGCAGAAGATATTGCAAAGTCAGTAAAAGAATTTGCATACAAAGTAAGAGAATCCCAGATGATTTTCATACCGGGAGGATTTTCCGGCGGGGATGAACCTGACGGTTCAGGCAAATTCATAACAGCATTTTTCAGAAACGAAGCTGTAAGAAATGCCGTTACAGATCTCATAGATCAGAGAGAGGGCCTCATGTGCGGTATATGCAACGGCTTCCAGGCTCTTATCAAGCTGGGTCTTGTGCCATATGGCAGGATAATTGAAACAGATGAAAATTCTCCTACCCTTGCACTTAATACAATAGGCAGACATCAATCAAAAATTGTAAGGACAAGAATTGCATCCAACATGTCTCCGTGGCTTGCAGATACAGAAACTGGGGAAATATTCTCTATGCCCGTATCTCATGGCGAAGGCAGATTCGTAGCAGACGATAAACTGGTAAGCCAGCTTATACAAAACGGTCAGATTGCAACTCAGTATGTTGACTTTGAAGGCAATCCGTCAGATGATGTTCAATTTAATCCTAATGGCTCATTCTATGCGATTGAAGGCATCACATCACCTGATGGCAGGATATTTGGTAAGATGGGGCATACAGAACGCAGAGGCTATGGCCTTTACAAAAATGTGCCGGGTAATTACACCTTGCCGATGTTCAAGTCAGCAGTAAAATATTTTAGATAAATAAAAATAAATCCTTTTGAGAAACCGGGAAATTCACCTGAGCAGGATGATAAGTTTCCCGGTTTTGAGCATCTTATGCTTCGAATTCGTAGCTTTCTCAGAAAAAGCGGCACAAAGGCTTGACACATGAGGCAAAAGTGTGGTAAACTTAGTGCATGTTAGGGCAGAAAAGTGCCAAAAGGAGAAAATTATGAAGTTAAAAGCATTAGCGTTAACACTTTCGCTTGCAATAATATTTACAATGGGAATCAATGTGCCTGCGTTTGGTGCTGATATAGCAGATGGCGGAGCTCAGATTGAAACAGATATTGACGGCGAGGTTGATACAGACCCTGCTGATGAGGATGATATAGACGAAGGCTTTGAAGATGGTGATGAGGATGCAGATGCTCCCGTAGAGGAGGAAGATGTTGCAATTGAACTTGCTGCACCATCAAAAGTCAAAGCAAAAGCTCTTGGTAAAAGCTCAATCAAAGTGACATGGTCAGCTGTAGACGGAGCTGCAGGATACAAGGTTTATTGCTATAGCAAGTCAAGCAAGACATACAAGAGAATTGCTACAGTGGATAACACATCTTATACTCACAAGGGGCTTTCGGCTGATACAAGAAAAGTCTACAAGGTTGCGGCATATACATATGATGCAGACGGCAACGAAGTGGTAGGCGACAAATCAGCAAAGGCAAGTGCTACTACAGATGATAATGATGATGTAACCAAACTGATGAATACGGCAAAGGGCAAACTTGGATGTGCATATCGTGCGGGAGCCCAGGGACCAAGCAGCTTTGACTGCTCAGGCTTTGTATACTATGTATTCAAAAAATCGGATGTAGGCAAAAAAACTGTAATAAGATCATCAGCTCAGGGACAGTATGCATCCCTCAAAAAATATAGCATAGGCAAGAATATTTCAAATGCCAGAGTTGGAGATATAGTTTTCTTCTCGGCAAGCGGATCTACTTCAGGAATCAACCATGTAGGAATATATGCTGGTAACGGCAAGGTAGTGCATGCAGGTTCATACAGAACAGGCGTATGCTATGGCAAGATAAGTCAGCTTTCACGTTGTGGACGTAAAGTATGTGCAATAGTGAGAAATATATAGGTGAAAAACTGGATATTGAAAGATATTGAATAAGATAGGCGGCCAATGGCCGCCTTTGTGTTTGTTATTCTTGCTGTTTTTCAGGACCGCTTAGCGTGCTGTCATCTATATCATCATTGTCTGATGGTGCAGGCTCTTCCGGTTCCGGTTTTGCAACTGTTTCTGTTGGTTTGTCTGTTTTTGAGCTGGTTTCTGTCTTGATGTCCTGCTTGCTGCTGTTGTCAGTTGTTTTACTGTGAGTCGTTGCACTTGCAGGTGCCTGTGATGCAGTATTTTCTGAAACCTTTTCGCTTTCGGAAGCTGTTTCCTCCGGATCTTTTTTGTAGCTATCTATAGTTTCAGCTATTTGTTTGACCGACTTATCAACAAAAGTTTTGACATCCTTCTCTGTAAGATTGTCTTCCTTTGAGACAACGTCCATAATCAGGGCAAGCTTGCCTGCTGTAGTATTGAGATCAGACGCTTCTTTTCTGTCGTTTTCAGTCACTTCCAATACTTCTGATGTAAGTGTGTAATCTGAAGCAATTGCTTCAAGGCTACTTTCGAGGGTGGCTGCCTTATCACTGCTCTTGTCGCAGCATACAGACAGTACCATATAATCATGTTCATCACCTGTGAGGTATCCAAGCTGGTACAACTCGTCGACTGTCATTCTGAAAACATCTTCAAAGGATGCGAATTTTGATATATCCTCTGAAATATTGTCAATGATTTCCTGTCCCTCGTCGTTCATGGATTCGATTGAAACCACCTGATCAAATCGATTGAGAGTATACTCAATGGACGGATTGACGTCGAGCGTTATGTGAGAATAAGGGGAGACTGCCGTAGCATATCCCGCCCCGCCTGTTGCAAGAAGCATGAAACAGGCTGCTGCTGCAACAAGACCGCCTCTGTGGTGTTTTTTGGAGACCGCAATGCTGACTTCCTGTCCGACAACATAGTTGCGCTTTGGAACTTTTATGATGCTGCCATCACTTAGTAGTGCTGCTGCATGTTTGTTGTCAGTTTCGACAATCAGTGCCTTCATGCTGTTTCTCCTTCCCTGATATATTTCATATATTCAGCCAGTATAGGGAAATCTCCCGTAAGTATTATTGTGGCTGCAATTATGTATTTTCTGTGTCTTTCGAGTACCTTGACCGGTACGTTGCTCTGCGATGACAGAGCCTTGATAGGCAGCTTGCGTGTATTTCGCAATGCTTCGAGAACGATGGGCGATGCCATTATTGCTCTGACTGCCTGTGCACATTGTTTTTTTGTTTTGGCAGCTTTTGGTGAGACATCGGATAAATCCATAAAAGTAAATCCGAAATTCTTAAAGATGCTGTTTACTGCCTGAATCTCGTCAGATGCTGTGACAACAGGCTTGTCAGTGAGCTTGCCTGCAATTTCGTAACTTATAGCTGTGCTTTCGGGTTCTTCTTCGGTATTACCGCTGAAAACACCGGGTGATACACTCTGTTCACTTGAAAAACGCTGCTGACTTCTGTAATAGTCTGTAAGTCTGCGTTTGATCACAAGTCCTGCAAAGGGAAGAAAATCTCCCTGCGTTGTATCATATCGGGTAACCGCTGTAAAGAAAGCATACATAGCTATAGAAAACTCGTCGTCGCTTTCTGATATATATCTGCCTGCCTGCTTGCCTGCACATCCGAGAATAAATGATTTGTTCTCGGAGATGAATTCGTCGATATACGAATCATCAAGAGCAGCTCTTGCGGCTTTTTCGTTAATTGAATCCAAGCGCCTGCCTCCTTGCGTATGTTTGATGTATAATAAGCCGGACACCATATAGATTAATATATCATTTTTAGTGTTAAAAATCAACAATGCTGCCGTGGGAGTGGCGTAGCGCTCTCTTTATATTAATACATTCGGGAAGAGATTCAAAAAAAATGGGGTCAGAGTAAAAAAATAAAGGGGACATCAAAATGGAAAGAGTTTTTTGTAGTTTATATACAAAGGAGGGGGTTGTATTTGTG
>CAVAON010000003.1:52358-57495 GCA_963590215.1 Anaerovoracaceae bacterium
GTATTTGTGATATATAACAAAAAATGAAAAATAATTTTGTGAGAGACAACAATTTGTTGTTGACATCTGTTTTTATGTGACATATAATATTTAAATCGCAACAAGCAGCAGTATCGCTGTTTGTCGAAATCTATACTATTTATGAAAACTTATTTGAGGAGAGTGAATTACATTGAGAGAACAATGGAACAGCAAACTTGGATTTATTCTTGCCGCAATAGGTTCTGCCGTAGGTCTGGGCAATCTGTGGAGATTCCCTTACATAGCAGCGACCAATGGCGGCGGTGCATTTATTTTTCCATATCTGTTTGCAATTTTAACAGCAGGTATTCCTATTCTTATCCTGGAATACACATTAGGTAAAACATACAAAGCAGGTGCACCGGGTACATTTGCAAGGATTAACAAAAAATTCGAATGGCTCGGCTGGGTACAGGTAATGGTTTCATTTCTGATTTCCATATACTATTTTGCAATAGTTGTATGGGTAGTAAGCTACATCGGATTCTCCTGCACTCAGGCATGGGGAGATGATGCCACATCATTCTTCTATGAATTCCTGGGTATCAGTGACAGCCTGACCCAGATCGGAGGAATCAAAACCAACCTTATTATCCCGTTCGTTATTATATGGGCAATTGTTGCCTTCATTATGTACAAAGGCATCAACAAAGGCATCGACATTGCATGCAAGATATGCCTGCCTGTATTGATGGTATGCTGCATTATACTGGTAATCAGAGGTATTACACTTCCTGGAGCAGTAGACGGACTTGCATATATGTTTACTCCTGACTGGGCAGCAATCAAAGAGCCTAGTGTATGGGTAGCAGCTTATGGACAGGTATTCTTTAGCTTGTCAATTGCATTTGCAATTATGATCAGCTATGCAAGCTATCTGCCTAAGACAGAAGACGTTGTAAATACAGCATGTCTGACTGCATGTACCAACCACGGATTCGAAGTATTTGCCGGTATCGGTATTTTCTCAATTATGGGATATATGGCACTTGAACAGGGCGTTCCTGTTGAGGATGTTGCAGCATCGGGCGTTGGTCTTGCATTCTGCGTATTCCCTACAGCAATCAGTACACTTCCGGCGCTTAATGCGTTATTTGGAATATGCTTCTTCGTATCACTGTTTACAGCAGGAATCACCTCACTGGTATCGATTATCCAGGCTGTAGTAACAGGTATTGAGGATAAATTCGAAATGGGTCACAAAAAAACAGTTACTGTTGTGCTTGTCCCTACATTTATCATAAGCATACTGTTCATTACAGGAGCAGGATTATATATCCTTGATTTTACAGATTACATTTGCAACAATATCGGTATCGTTGCCAGCGGTGTTATCGAGCTTATCCTTATCGGATGGTTCTTCAATCCTGAAAAACTCAGAGCTGCTGCAAATGAATATTCGAATTTCAGTGTAGGCAAATGGTGGACATGGTGTCTGAAATTCGTTACGATTATAGTTCTTGGATATACATTCGTGATTAATCTTGTTACATTCATTAAAGACGGATACGGCGGATATCCATCAGGCTTTGGATGGGGTGTAGTAGCAGTTATTGTTATAGGTACAATAATTCTAAGTGCTATCAAGGGCAAGAAGAGCTTCTATATCAAACCTGATGATGCTCCGGGTTATGATGACTAAAAAGGAGGTACATTTATATGAGTGCTGGTGCAATAGTAATGATGTGCATAGCGTGTATAGGCCTTTGGGGAGGATGTGCAGTATCGCTTGCATTTATGATGAGAAAGAAAAAAGTAAAATAACCTGTTGGTGAAAACTTATGCGGCAGAGCTTTATAAGCTCTGCCGTTTATACTTGTGTCTAAAAATATTCATATGAATATACAAATATATATTACTAATTATTGACAATGGGCCTTGACCCATGTAAAATGGACAGGTACTAATAAAATATATAGAAGAAAGAAGGAAGTCAAAATGAACAATGGACTCGAGAAAAAATACGGTCTGTTTACGGCAATTGCTCTTGTAGTAGGCATTGTAATAGGCAGTGGCGTATTTTTTAAGGCTCAGACAATTTTAACAAAAACAAACGGAAACATGCCTTTAGGAATACTTGCATGGATAGTTGGTGGATGTATCATGCTTTCATGTATACTGGCATTTTCCGTAATGGCTACAAAATATGAAAAAGTCAATGGTATAGTTGATTATGCTGAAGCTGCTGTAGGCAGGAAATATGGTTATGCAATAGGATGGTTTATGACATTTATATATTATCCTGCAATTACTTCAGTGCTGGCATGGCTGTCGGCAAGATTTACCCTCGTATTTATAACTTCGGCATGGCCTGATTTTCCTATGATGATTCCTGCATCTGAAGGCGGATGTGTTGTAGGCCCTGAATGTATGGCTTTGTCAGTATTCTTTATGTGTGCGGCATATTTTATTAATGCTATCTCACCAAAGCTTGCGGGATATTTTCAGGTTACAACTACTGTAATCAAGCTGATACCTCTTCTTCTTATGGCGATAGTGGGAATTATATGCGGACTTGTATCAAAAGATGGAGTGCTTATTGAAAACATGACAACTACAGGCGTTGACATGGCAGAAACTGCAACAAGCAATCCGCTGTTTGCTTCAATAGTTGCAACATCATTTGCATATGAAGGCTGGATTATAGCTACTTCTATCAACTCAGAGCTGAAAAATTCAAAAAAGAATCTGCCTATAGCACTTGTTGCAGGCGGGCTGATTATAGCCATTATATATATTGCATACTATGTTGGAGTTGCAGGAGGAGCTACAGTAGAGCAGCTCATAACTGACGGAGCAACAGTGGCATACATTAATGTGTTTGGTAAGGTTTTCGGAACAATACTCAATCTCTTCGTAGCAATTTCATGTATGGGAACATTAAACGGACTGATGCTTGGATGTACAAGAGGAATATATTCAATAGCTGCAAGAGGTGAAGGACCTAGGGCTAAGCTTTTCGCTCAGGTTGATTCAGAATCCAATATGGCAAACAATTCTGCAATCCTTGGCGTAATGATGTGTGGCATATGGTTCCTGTTCTTCTACCTTTCAAACCTGGGAACAGTAAATTATCTCGGATTTTTCGGTTTTGACTCATCTGAGCTTCCGATAGTTACGCTGTATGCTCTTTACATTCCGGTATTCATAGGATTTATGAAAAAAGCGACAGAATTCAGTAACGTCAAAAGATTTTTATTCCCTACACTTGGCATATGCGGGTCAGTATTCATGGTAATAGCCGCGATATATGCGCATGGTATTCAGCCGGCACAGGCGTCAATGGCCGCAGGTACAGCTTTCTCATGTCCGGTACTTGGCTACCTTATAATCTTTGTTGTTGTAATGCTTATCAGTATTGGATTTTACAGAGGCAAGAAATAGCAGGATACAAAATCATATAACCAAAACAGGCGTAATAAACAGAGCATATATTTGTATGCTCTGTTTTAGCAAAGGGAATTATAAAATGATAGAATTTTTATTAAAGCATGCAGACCAAAAACCAGTTTCATTTCATATGCCCGGTCACAAGGGTGCAAGCCTTTACAGGCGGCTTGGATACGGCAGATGGCTAGATAATTTTATGGACTGTGACATTACCGAAATACCCGGTGCAGATAATCTGTTTCAGGCAGAAGATATATTAAAGGATTTACAGGATAGATATGCAAGGCTTTATGACTGCAAAAGATCATATCTTCTAGTTAACGGTACAAGTGGCGGACTCATAGCCGCAATACTTGCCTGTGTACCTGCGGGTAAAAAACTCATTATGGCAAAAAACTGTCATAAATCCATCTTCAATGCATTGACACTTGGCAGCATTGAACCTGTGTACCTTTATCCGGAGATTGATGAAGCCTGCGGCATAGCAGGTGCAGTAAACCCTGACGAGGTAAAAAACCTTCTTGCAGAGAATCCCGATGCAGAAGCAGTGATACTGCCAAGCCCCAATTATTATGGTATATGCAGCGATATTGAGGCTATTGCCGAAATCGTTCATAGCGCAGGCAAGCACCTTATAGTTGATCAGGCCCATGGTGCGCATCTTCATTTTTTTAATAAATTTGGATATGGTGAAGGCCTTCCAAAGTCCGCTGAATCAAGTGGGGCTGATATTGTTGTCTGCAGCACGCACAAAACTCTTGCCTCAATGACCCAGTCGGCAGTATTAAACCTGTGCAGTGACAGGGTGGATAGATATGTGCTTGAGGACAAACTGCAGGCAGTGCAGAGCACCAGCCCTTCGTATGTGCTTATGGCCTCTCTTGATATAAATGCGAAAATGCTTGAAAACCACGGCCCTACCATTATAAAGGAATGGAGAGAAAACCTCGACTGGTTTTACAGCAAAGCTGCAAAAATAAAAGGCGTTGAAATTATGAAGGCTGGCATGATGGATGATACTAAAATCAACCTTGATATGAGCGCATATGGCATTACAGGAGGGCAGCTTGAAAAACTCCTGATGGGAAAAAACATATATACAGAGCTTAATACAGGCAATATACTTATGTGCATGACAGGTATAGGCAATACCTGCGATGATTTTGAGAAGCTGATTAAAGCTTTGGATGAGATAGCAGCTGAGTATGAAGCTGTGGGGAAAGCAAAAACACGGAGCAATATAATTATACCAAAGGGCGGCAGAATGCACCCTGTGCCTGAGTGCAAAGAATATGTGAGTCTGGATGAGGCAGCCGGCAGAGTATGTGCAGGCTCTATAATACCTTATCCACCGGGAATACCCTTTGTATGTCCGGGAGAGGAGATAAGCAGAGAAACCTGTGAATATATTAGAGCCCTTCGTGAGGCGGGAGAAAAAGTCATAGGTATAAATGACAAGGGACAGGTGCTTGTAGGCAGGGAATGAATACATCCCCTGTTTTTTTCAGCTATTTCAGTATTTTGAGAAAATTTGAATAATACAATTGACAACCGGAAAATGCAGGAGTAAGATTAGGATACGTAATAATATTCATTTTATTTTTAAGGAGGAAATGCGACATGAGTGAACAGGTAAAAACTCAGGTTGTTGAAGTTGATGAGCACGGTTTAAAAAAACATGACATCAAGGTTTCAACAGTAGTGTTCATGATTTTCTGTCTGGTAG
>CAVAON010000004.1:0-15965 GCA_963590215.1 Anaerovoracaceae bacterium
GTGTTCAACTGGTTGGGCAATTACATATCAAGTTATGGTATCATTATTTTGATATGAGTGCAACGAAAACTTCGCTGATAGATTTCTTGGAAGCAGGAGGTCTTGACATAATTGATGAAGGCTATAGATAAAAAGTCAATGCTTTTTATTAGAAGTTTTGAAGCATTTGTGTCAAGGACAAAATTGTTTCGCTAAATCTGAAAATTTAGAAAAAGAAGCAATTGAAAACTTTTCACACAACAGCTAAGATATACATACAAAAATAAAATTAATTAAGGTTCTGCAAAGACTATTTGTTATTGCAGAAAGATTATAAATGGGTCATTCAGTAATATACCCAATGATTCATTTAAGGAGGAAATGATGGGTAAGAAAGTTTTAGTATTGGGCTCAGGCGCTCAGGGAACAGCAGCAGCAAGAAGACTTGATCAGCATCCTGCTGTAGAAAAAGTAATATGTGCAGATTATGATAAGAAGGCAGTAGAAGAACTGGTTGCCTCAATGAAAAAAGGTGTTGGCATACAGATTAATGCCAAAGACGTATCAGCTATCGTAAAAGCAGCTGAAGGTGTAGATCTCATTCTTAATGCATTGCCTTATGCATTTGCAAAGAATGTACTGGACGCAGCAGTTGAAGCCAAAACAAACTATCAGGACTTCGCAGCCGGAGAGCTTACGGATCCGGAAATCGATGACAGCCAGGAAACATGGATTAAAGACATCGGTGTTATGTACAAAGAGTACGGAGAAAAATTCAAAGCCAACGGTAAGCTTGCAATCATAGGAACAGGCTCGGCTCCGGGACTGATTCTGGTTGCAGCAAGACGTGCAGTAAGAGAACTGGATTCATGTGATACAGTTAACCTGATTGTGTATGAAGGCCTTGAAGCCAAAAGATTCATGCCGTTCTGGTGGTCACCTGATGTTGCACTTAGAGATATGAGTGAAGACGGTGTGGCATGGATTAATGGCGAATTTGTTGTAACAGAAGGCTTCAGTGATCCGTTCTACAGAGAATATCCTGAAATGGAAGGCAAGGTTGCAATGTGCGTTGAACATTCACATGACGAACCTGTTTATATAGGATACAATGCGGATACATACTTCAAGGGCTGCAAAAATGCATATTTCAAATATGGCGGAGTAGGTATTGATTTCGCATATCCTCTCAAGAGAGCCGGACTTCTTTCAAAAGAAAAAGAAATCATTAACGGCCGTGAGGTAATACCGTTTGAAGTTGTATTGGCTCATATACCTGCAGCACCTAAATATCGTGAAGAAATGCAGGAAATACTGGATGAAGGCATCAAATCCGAAGCAGGTGCAACTGTTGCAGAAGTAATAGGCAAAAAAGACGGAAAAGACATGCAGGTTGAAGCGCATATCTTCACACCGGGAATCTATGAATGCTTCGATAAATTCGGACTTACATGTGAGCAGTATATTACAGGACAGGGCGGATATCTGTTCTCAAAACTCTTTGTTGAAGACAAATATGAACAGACAGGCCTTATTTCATCGGATATGCTCAGTGAAGAACAGGTTGATTACTACCTGCAGTGTGCAGATGAACTTGAAATTACTGTTGAACTGGTAAAAAAACAGTTATAGTCGGGGAAGTGGCAGCATATATTTCTCCCGCTGTCACCTGAAGGAGAAAAACGATGGAAAAATTAGAAGCAAGACACGGCACGAAGGATGTCGTGCAGAGCAAGGTAGGAGTAATGTCTGTCGTAGGGATGTTCTACGCTATATGCTGTGCCGGAGCTTTTGGAATTGAAGAAATGATTCCTGAATGCGGACCGGGTCTCACAATCGTACTGCTACTGGTGCTTCCAATAGTATGGGCAGTTCCATATTCGCTGATTTGTGCTGAAATGGGCTCGGCAAGGCCTGTCGAAGGTGGTAACCTGATGTGGGTCAAAGAAGCCCTGGGCGAATTCTGGTTTGCCATCATGGTATTTTGCAATGTAATATGGTCGCTTGTATGTAACACAGTTTATGTTGTTTTAGCAATCGGCTATCTGGGCAAGATTGTTCCACTGTCAGATACCATGAGTTTTATACTGAAAGTTGTAATGGTCCTTATATTCTTTACTATTAACGTACTTGGTGTTAAGGATGTAAGCGTAGTAAGTACAATACTTTCGATACTGATAGTTATCGCATTTGCAGCAGTTACAGTAGTAGGGTTCATGAATATGAACCAAAGCCCTGTAGAACCGTTCTTCTCTGACGAATATGACAATGCGTTTGGACATATTGGTGCAGGTCTGGCAATCGCAATCTGGATGTATTCCGGATTTGACGAGCTGTCGGTAATAGCAGGAGAAATAAAAGGTGCGCATAAGATTATTCCTAAAGCATTGATGATTGTTGTTCCGCTGATTTCACTGACATACATTCTGCCAACAATAGCAGGACTTGGTTCTGTAGGTGAATGGGCAGACTGGACAACTGAACCTGATGGAATTGGATATTCAGCAGTTCTTGTACAGTTTGTAGGACCTGCAGCAGGTATAGGCTTCATGATTATTGCAATCATAGGTCAGGCCTCCATATTTAATGTATGCCTTACTACAGGATCAAGATGTGTTCTTTTGCTGGCAGATGAGCACTTTGGACCGAAATTTGTTGCTAATCTTACTAAGAAGAGAGGCGTTCCATACGTAGGCCTTATATTTGTAGCCGTAGTAACCCTGGCACTGATACCGTTCAGCTTTACATTCCTTGTTGTAGTTGACGTATTCTTTATGGTAATGGTTGTATCGCTGACGATAATTGCCTGCATGAAGCTCAAGAGAAAAATTCCGGCAGAAGAAATTCCGTTTAAATTCCCGGGAGGCAAAACCTTGCATACTATATGTAGCATCATAGTATTGGGAATCTGTATACTGTCGACACTTGTTAACGGTATGGATTACTTCCTTGGAGGCATGATTTGGGTACTGTTTGTACCAATAATATATATATTAGCCAAATGGAAATTCAAAGGCTCGTCAATAGATGATCCGGAAATGTACCCAATAAATCCTAAGACACATCTTGGATTTGGAGACGTTAAAAAACTGGGAGGCCTGTATATGGGCATCGGAGCATTTGCTATCTTCGCCAAGTTCTTCATTAACTGGTATGAAGGCTCATGGGCTGCTGAATATTATCTGGACGAGTATGGCAGCGGACTGTTTTCGAATTTCGCAACAATGCAGAGCGTGACTCTGATTATCGGGTTTATATGTGTAGCCGTAGGAATAGTACTATATCTGGTGGGGCGAAAAACAAATTAATACACATAGGTAAAATATCTTGAATAATGAATAATCGCCAAAGCCTTTGAAGCCGAGGCGATTATTTTATTTCTTTAGAGGGTTTGACTTTGATGTGAAAGAGAGCTATAATAAGGGTGCTTATTATAAGGAGGCTTATTATGCGTGACTTTCACTATAGCTTAATGAAAACACATATGAATATGCACAGGCTGCTTTCAGGCAAGGCTGCCGAAATAGGTTTGACATCAGGCAAACCAAAGGTACTCGAATGTCTTGCTGACTGTGAAGAGGCTAACCAGAAAACAATCGCCAGATATTGTGAAATAGAGCAGGCGACAGTAGGAACAATTCTTCTTGGAATGGAAAAAGAAGGGCTCATAATCAGAAGGCAGAAGGATGGAAACCGGAGATCCTTGTATGTTTCTCTCACCGAAAAAGGTAAACAGGCAGCTGAAGCTATGGAGAGCATATTCGAAGAAGCAGATAAAGATGCATTGAAATATCTGACTGATGAAGAAAAAATTCAGCTAAAAGAACTCCTTGAAAAAGTATATATGGCATTGACAGAAACAGGAAAGGAAACTTTATGACATCAGAATCAAACTTTATTAAAAGATCTCTTATTTTGTGTGCAGGATTGCTTGTAATGGCATTTGGTGTTGCTTTTTCCATAAGAGCATCACTTGGAACATCACCTATTTCAAGCTTTCCTTATGTAATAAGTAAGTGTACGCCGCTTACAGTAGGGACGGCTACAATATGTATGCATGTTATCCTTATATCACTGCAGATAATTATATTACGAAAAAACTATTCACCTTTTCAACTGTTGCAGCTTCCGGCTGCTATTATTTTTGGATATCTGACGGATTTTGCATTGAAAGTAACAGAGGTTATAAATCCTCAAAACACATGGCAGCAGTGGCTTGTATGCGCAGCAGGAATTGTAATTGTAGGAATAGGTGTAACTCTTGAAGTTAAAGCAGATATAATTGTGCTTGCAGGAGAGGGCTTCATACTCGCAGTATGTTCAGTACTGCCTATCAAGTTCAGTACAATGAAGATAACCTTTGATGTGTCATTGGTGGTTGCAGCATGTATTACGTCACTTGTTTTTTTGGGTAATATAACCGGTGTAAGAGAAGGAACTGCCGCCGCTGCACTTCTTGTCGGCTGTGTTGTAAAGCTTACGAACAAGGTGATAGAAAAAATAAAAGAAGAAAGGCTTAGAATTGAATGCAATAACAGTATAAGCGACTGTAATTAAGGAATAAAAAAACCCGGCGGGAAACCGGGCTTTTTCATCGTTTAATTAAGCTTCCTGAGCCACAATTTTGTCAAATTCTGCAACTGCAACCTCGAATTCTGCATCGTCGATATCAACAAGGTCATATTCGTCTTCGCCTACTTCTTTGTATCCGTAGATGTATACATCATCTGTACCATCATCAGGTATCAATGCTATGTATTCCTTGCCTGATGCTTCAAATACGCCCATAATCTCACACTCAACCTCTTCACCATCATCAAATTCAAGTGTGATATATTCAGCTTCTTCGTCTATTCCATCATTGTATCCTTTTGATTTGTTGTCTGCCATTTCAATTCCCTCCGAATCGTTAATTTTCTTAGCCTTTACTATATATTATCTGTGAGAGGATTTCAATATATTTTACATAAATTTTTCGGTAAAGGTAAGAACAATCCGCTGCAAAATGCGGCGGATTGCAAATCAAATCATTATTACTCTTCGATCTCAAAGGTTTTAACAACTTTATCGTCACTTCCAAACAACTCTTCAATTTCGATATCTACAGGTGATGTTGTGTTTTCAAGCTCCTTGGTTATTATAACTTCTATCGATTTCCCAGGCTGGATGTCTTTGTATGAGTCATCATCCAGGCAGTCAAAGGAATCCTCATCAACATATACAGATGTTGAATCAAGTTCTACGCCATCCTGAAAGACATCATACACCATGCTACCTTCAAAGCTTGTAGCCTCTTCCCCGTTATTTGTAAAATCAATGCTTATAGCTATGGCATCATTGCCATCATAATCTTTAACTACATCACAATCCCCGATTGAAACTTCATAATTCCCAAGGACGCCTGCATCTGTAGGTGTGGCTTCCTCTGGCTCCGCATCTGTAGTGCCACATCCGGCAAAAGCAAATGCCATAACTGCTGCTAACAGTAATATATAAACCCTCTTCATTATTCTTCTCCTTTACTGATGCTTTGTTCTTTCTTTTTGCATATAACTGTTCCTGCTATAAATACTACTCCGAAGATTATGCACAAAACACCCCAGATAACCAGATCACTATAACTTCCTGCACATGCTGCCCCTATAATTCCACCAATCAGGTAAAATCCTCCGGCAACGTATGCGCCTGCTCCGTTACTGTTTCTTGTAACAATTGCGATTATACCTGCCACAATGGCACATATTGCAAGAAGAACTCCTGCAGTGCCTCCTACTTCTCCATTGTTTTCAAGGGCATTTCCCAGTCCTGCCGCACATGATTGGAAAATAACAAAAGCAGCTAATACAAATGAAATAATTCCTAAAATAAGTTTTAATTTTTTCATAAGACCTTTCCTTTCTGTTTTTTTCTATCATAGTATATTTGATGCATCCTTTGTCGTGCTGACAGCACGATTTTCAAGTCATTTTTCTAAACATCAATAGGCTCTATGCCCAGGTTCTCCAGGTATATATTAAGCTTAAGTATGCTTGCTGGCCCCCGTACAACAGCTGCTGCTATTCTGACATCTCTCTCATCCCTTGGATTCAGTGCACAAACACCTGCAACATTCAGAGAGTACTGCATCTCATCGAGATTCATACCTGCTCCAATACACAGCGCGATTACCTTATCTCTGCCAGGGTTTTTTCTTTTCCCGTTTATAATGTTGTAGCCGTAATTCCTGTTGATGCCACTGTTTTTCATAATTTCTGCAACTGTAATTCTGTTTTTGTGCATATATCCCTGCAGATATTGATTAAAGGTTTCTTTTTTATACGGAAACACATATTTCTCCAAGTACGCTTCCTCTTCATCAATGCTTTTGATTTTTTTTAGCTCTGAAATCAGGCTGCAATAGGTTTTATCATTCATATCTTCTCCTTTCATATCATTGATATTACTGGATTCAATATGAGATATGTTGTGCTGCAAGCACGAAAAAAGCATACCTAACGTATGCCTTCATTTATCAGGATATTTCATTACAGCCTTCAGAAAAGCCCCTGAAGTCCTGCCTGTTCCAAAACAATATTTATATCTATTACCTTTGTGATACCGCTGTTTATACCAATTATAATGCGGGCATCTCTTTCATCTTTAGGATAAAGCACTCCCTCTTTTGCAATTTTGAGCGCACGGTTACAGGTGCTGACATTCATACCTGCACCAATGCACAATGCAATTATTTTATCCCTGCTTGGGTTCCTTGAGCCGTTTACAATATTGTATGCATAATTTTTGCTGATGCCGCTTCTATCTATAACTTCAGACAGAATCAGATTGTTTTCACCTATATACTCATTGAAATACTGAGCAAAGGTATCATATCCTGCACCTGTGTATTTATCTATATATCGCTTTGCTGCAGTATCATCCTTAACATCCTTTAACAGATTTTCAAGTCTTGCTGTTGTTTCTTGGGCTTTCATAGTTTTCCTCCAACGTATTCTGCAATACAAGTATACCTATTTGACGCAAAATTTTCAACACCTGCTGCTTTTGTTTGTGATATAATATCTGTACACACGACTGACGCAGTATTGCGTAATCAAATCACGGGAGTATGATTATGAATTCAGAAGATATGGCATTACTTTCTTTTTACGAAGAAAAAGCAACTGTTTCAGACAAATCGAATGTTTTCCTTGTTCAGCATAGAGAAACCCACAGATTTTATATCAAAAAAATCCTTTCGATATATGATAAAGAGCTTTATCTTTCACTCAGGGATATGAATATATACGGTATCCCCAAGATATATCATATTGCAGAAGATGATGACAAGCTGGTAGTAATAGAGGAATATATAAACGGATCTACTTTGTCATCGCTGATAAGCGAACATGGTCCGTTTTCTGTCAGAGAATCTGTCGAAATATTAAGCAGTCTGTGCGATATATTAAGCAATCTTCACAGATGCATACCCCCTATAATTCACAGAGATATCAAACCTTCAAATATATTGATTTCACCAGACAAAAAAATCAGCCTCATCGACTTCAATGCGTCAAAGAAATTCGATTGTCAGAAAAATTACGATACATATCTGATGGGGACAGCAGAATATGCAGCTCCGGAGCAGTTCGGATTCAGTCAGTCTGATGAGAGAACCGACATATATGCATTGGGAGTTCTTTTTAATGTTTTGCTTACCGGTTGTTTCCCCAAGGATGTGCTTTGCAGTGCTCCTGCGTCAGAAATAGTGAAAAAATGTATGCAAATGGAGCCTTCCCGGCGCTATTCCTCAGTAATGCAGTTAAAAGCAGCATTGAATTCCATGGAGACAAGGGCTTCAAAAAAGCAGAAACATCCATTTTTGCCGCCAGGCTTCAGAACATTGACATGGTGGAAAATGATTATAGCTCTGATAATATACCCGGCAGTTATATCCGTTATTTTGGCGTTAGATAAAACCCCTGTCGTAGACAAAATTCTTCTAGTCGCATGGTTTCTTTTTGTCATTGCGCTTGTCTTTAACTATATGGGTATAGCAGGCAAATTTCCTTTTGTAAAAAACAAAAAAACCGGCATCAAAGTTTTTGGTATATTGCTATGGTCAGTTGCTGCATTTATTTTTGCTGTATCCCTGGCTGTAATATTTGCTGTACCTTAGGATATGAAGGGGGTGTTATGCAAGTATCGAGAACCTTTTTTCTTTAGAGCCCTCATCCTTGTAAATTCTCTCTCTTATCTTTTTAAATACAGGTGAGTGGAAGAAGCATTCGGATGTAACGGAGAGCATTCTGTCAAAATCACTGGCTGCAACAGATAATGCGAGCAGCTTCTCATCCACAAAATGTCTCTGTGCAATATCTGTAGCTGTGATTACTGCCTTTGGTCTGTCCTTTTTCATCTCCGCAAATGGTATTCGAAGCATAGATGCACATCCTGAAGCTGTTGTAGCAATTGCATTATCATATTCTCCTCTATGATATCCGTGAAGCACCAAAAGAGCTGAAAGCTGATCTGCGTCCGCAAGGATTACAACTATGTCAGGATTCATACCTTCCTTGTAGGCTTCAAATTTGATTGCATCAAGGCCATCCATTACGTTTTTTGGCAGGCTGTCAAACATAGCCTCAGCAGTCTCCGGGTCGCACTTGAATCTTTCTCCCGGTGGCGTCCACATTTGATTAGAGCCCTTTGACAGAAACAACCCGAATCCTCCGGGAATCATCGGTTTTTCATCCTTGAGCCCGCTGTTGTGATCAAAGCCTGTGCAGCTGCAAGAGCCTTTTCCAAGCACCAGAGCTTCTCCCCCAAGGACTCTGCCAAGCTGCTTGTAAATACAGCCTCCCACATCGTTTAATTCTTCGTTTTTTGATGAGACTCTGGTAACGGCAATGATTCTGTTTTCAAGCCTGAGCTCATCAACAAGTTCTCTCCAACTCATAAATTCATCCTCCTATAATATAAATGCAAAAGCAACAGCAAACACCAGCGCAGGCAGCATATTTGCCACCTTAATCCCGGTATTCCATACAAGATTTACACCTACACAGAATATAAGCATGGAACCTGTAAATGATAGATTTGAAATTGCCTGCTCTGTCATTATAGGTTCAAGAAGCCCTGCGACAGCAGTTATACTGCCCTGAAACAGTGCAACAGGAATTGCAGCAAAAGCACAGCCCTTACCCATAGATGCAGCCATAATCAGAATAATTATAAAGTCGAGAATCGCTTTGGCAACAAGTAATGAATAATCACCCGTAAGCCCGTCCTGAAGTGCACCTACAACAGCCATTGCACCTATTGATACTGTAAGCGAAGCTGTAAGAAATGCATCAAGAAATCTGTTATCTCCTTCGCTCCCTGTCTTTTTTCTCAGCCATATTCCGAAGTTTTCTATGCCTTTTTCAATGTCTATAAATTCTCCTGTGAGGGCTCCCAGTGCATAGCTTAATATCATCATCATGCTGCCTGAAGCTGCAAGCTGTCCATCCTCAATAACAAGCATCTCCTCCATCGTGCCCCCTATCCCTATAAACAGTACGCATACGCCGGCCGCTTTCATCAAAGTATCCTGCACTTTTTCGGGGAAAAATCTCTTGAGGGCAACTCCAAGAATACCTGCCACTGCTATTGCTGCCGTATTGATTATTGTGCCTAAACCTATCATATATATCCTTTCATCTGTAGAATTGAATCTGTGTGTTTACACCCCACAATTATATCAGCTCTAAGCATTCTCAACAAGTAGCGCACATAATAAAAGCAGGGCTCAGAATCGAAGCCCTGCATAGTATCGTATCAAGTTATTTGAGTCCCAGCTCTTTTGCTACGCTTTCATATTTAGCTGTTTTAGGGAATGCAACGATGAAGTTGTTGCAGTCAAGTCCGCTGCCCCATTTGTCGTTCCATGTCTCAAACTGAGCGTTCCAGCCGTATACAAGTCTTTCGAAGCTCTTTACGTAGTAGCCGTCCTGCTCGTGGTCTGTAGTGTCATAGGAGTCTGCAAGGATAAGAACGTCATCCTGAGTTCCTGCTGTTCCCATGCTGTCATATCCTATGATTGTCTGCCAGTGTCCACCCCAGTCGTCTGATCCGATTATCATTGGAATACCGTTTTCGATCAGGTAAGGGATAAGTCCTTTGCTATCCTGGCCTGCCTGCAGGCAGTATCCGTTGATGTATGATTCTTCACTGTCCGGATCTGTCAGATCATCTATGCTGAATACATACCAGTCTTTTTCATCAAAGAGCTGCTTCATACCCTTGAGATATGTAGCTCCCGCTTCTTTGTCCTGTCTTGAATATGACAGCGAAATGTCAGTCTTTGGAGTCTCACCATTGTTCATTCCAAACCATTCCATAGCCATAAGTGCAGATGTGCATCCGCATGTCCACTCTGTTGACTGCTGAATTGTCTTGTAGTTTTTCAATATCTTGAGAGTACTTGTAGGCCCCTCGCCGTTATAGTAGTCGTAGAAGTTATAGTATGGCGAGTAGTTGTAGTTGCCACTGTCTTCAGTATCTTCTATTCCAAGAGGTCCACCGACTCCCTTAGTCCAGTTCATGTAAATCCATTCTGCAAGATCAGATTCTTCACCCTCTTTAGTTGGATAATATTTTTCAAGATCAAGCTTTGTCTGTGTCAAAAGCTTGCTGTTAAGCTTGTTTTCTGTCTTGCTCTTGAAGGTATTAGTCTTAACGTCAGCTGCGCCTGTTCCGCTTCTGTCAATCTTGTAGCTCCAGTCTGATGAGTTTTCAGGATATGCAACTGCATAGAGAACCTGCTCGATGCCGTCGTTTTCATACTGAGAAAGTCCATAGCACCATCTTTCGTATGACTGAGTAATATATCCGTCAGGATTGTGGTCTGTAGTATCGTAAGGATCCATCATTATCAGCACATCGTCGCTGGTAACTGTAGTGCCCATATCATCATACCCTATAATTACCTGACCGTGAGCTCCATATGAATTCCATATAGTCATAACAGGATGTCCTGCTTCAAGATGAGCCTTGAGCCATGCAGGATCATAAACCTTTTCTGGGTCATCAAGGGAGCTTTCAATGGTCCATGCACATGTCAGATCAAGCGTTTCGAGCTTGTTGAATACGTTTACAAGCTCCTTGAGAGTTGTACCTCTTGCCCAGCTGTCTTCTTTGTCACTTCTGAGCGCTGCAAGGTCTTCTTCGTTGAGGTCGCCTCTCTGTCCGTACCATTCAAGTACTGACAGTGCTGATGACATTACGCATGTCCAGCCTGTTGTCTGAAGCTGTGTTTTGTAACCTGTAAGTATTGTAAGGTTTTTGCTTGATTTCATATTGTAGAAATCATAATTCTTGTAGTAT
This sequence comes from Anaerovoracaceae bacterium, assembly GCA_963590215.1. Taxonomy (GTDB): domain Bacteria; phylum Bacillota; class Clostridia; order Peptostreptococcales; family Anaerovoracaceae; genus UMGS973. The sequence goes on from CAVAON010000004.1 coordinate 11,323, forward strand.
GTATCCTGCTTTGAAGGAATCGTGAAATCTGTAGTGCCACTGTAGTCTCCAAGACCATATCCTTCAAGGAGTCTCTGCCCCATAGGGATTCTGTAGGCAGCTCCTTCAAAGAGTTTTTTGCCTGTTTCGTTGCTTACGGCAGGCTCTGCGTCTTCGCCTACACCGTCAAGCCATTGCATTTTGGAATCCCATTTCCTGCTTCCGTCTTTGTATTTGACAACCTGCAGTATGTCAGCTTTTTCGTCTTTGTCAAGATCTATAAGCTGTACATAGTTGCCAACGATGTTTGATTTGGTATACGGCACATATTCAAATTTATCTGTATCCGCATTCCATACCTTAACTGTCGCATCATCTGCAACAGGAACATAATTTATTTTGTCCTTTGCAAAATATCCTGCAAGTGTATAAGGCCTGAGAACGTCATATTCCTGAGCCTCTGCAACAGTTACTGCGCATTCTGCAGTAAGTGCTCCCTCAACAGTTGTAGCTGTTACAACAGCAGTTCCTACTTTTTTAGGTGTTACAACACCGTCTTCGCTCACTGTAGCTATTTCTTCATCAGAAACGCTCCATGTAACTCCTTTGTTATTCAATCCTGCAGGAGCAAGTGTTGCCTTGAGTGCAGCTGTCTTGCCTTCCTCGTAAAGTGTCAGTTCACTCTTATTGACCTTAACGCCTGTAGGCTTAATATTCTTTACCTTGATTGTGATTGTTTTTTTAATCCTTTTGTTTGCTTTAGATGTTGCTGTGATTTTAACTGTACCTTTTTTGAGTCCTTTTACAACGCCTTTGCTTGTTACTGTGGCAATCTTTTTGTTTGAGGATTTCCATGTAACGCTCTTGCTTGCGTTTGACGGCTTGACTGATTTAACTTTAACAGTCACCTTGCCTCCGATATCAACGGTTTTGGCGGTAGCCGAAACTGTTATTGATTTCGGTTTTACTGTTGCGGCTCCTGCTGTAATAGTTGTAGCTGCAACTGTAGTGAAAACAAAAGCAAACACGAGTGCTATAGAGAAAATTCTCCAGCGTTTCTTTGCTTCAAACTTCATTTGCTCTCTCCTTTCGTTAATACAATTTCTCGTAGCTCACTAATTATATCACATTATTCAAAATATTCAATGCTTTCGAAACAATTTGATTTTCCATGATCATAAGGGATTTGTCCATTGATTTTTCTGTTACAGATGATACAATTAATTTAGCATTATTTGATTTGGGAGGATTAACAATGACTACAAAATATATGGTAACAAGCGGATTTTTAGGAGCCGGCAAAACAACTTCCATGATAGCCTTTGCAAACAGTATCAACAGCAGGAATCTTGGTAAAGCGGCGATTCTGGCAAATGACCTTGGTGCAAGCAATATTGTCGATGCGGAGTTTACGGCAACTACGGGAATTACAACGCTGCCTATTTCGGGCAACTGCATATGTTATCAGCATGAAAATCTTGTAGACAAGCTGCATCAGCTTGAAGCTGCAGGCGCTGACATTATTTTTTCTGATATACCAGGATGCGGCATAGGTGCACTTGATCATGTATATCTGGAGCTTGACGACAAGGAAAAAGGGCAGTTTACACTTATGCCGTTTATGTGCATAGTGGATCCCGAAAGAATAAAAATGATTATGCCTGAGAACGCAGATATAAATCTGCCTGAGGAAATGAAATTCCTGCTGGATGCACAGATGGCAGAGGCAGATATCATTATTCTTAATAAAATCGATACAATAAGCGCTGATGAGATTTCAGCTATAACTGACTTCATCGGCGAAAAATATCCTGCAGTACCTGTTATGACTATGTCTGCACTCACAGGCGCAGGAGTTGATGATGTTGTTGATCATATACTTGGAAGCAAGGCCGCAGCAGTTCACAAAGAAATTGGTTATGGTTCAGATGCTTTTGTTGCCGCTGAGAGTAAATTGAGCTGGTTTAATACAAGAATTTTTATGGAGCAGCGTGAGGATAAGAATATTGACTTTAACGAAGTCATTGCTGATATTTTTGAAGAGATAAGAAAAGGGCTTGCGGCAAAGAAAAGCAATGTGCCTCATCTCAAAATGTTTGCAGCCGATGATGCCGAGAATATGACAGACTTTTTCAAAGCCAGCCTTATTGGTATAGATTATGACGTGGAATATGCAAGAAAGCTTGATAAAAAGTACAGCGCTCTTTCTCTTGTAATCAATGCTCGTGCCGCTGCACAATCCCAGGATATGAGTGATATTGTAAGTGATGCTCTTGACAGCGTTTCTGTAAAATACAATCTCAAAATAAAGACGTTCTTTATGGAAACCTTCGGAATGATGGAGGAAGGCAAGGGCAATACAGGCCGCGCCTCAAGATACGAATAAATCAAACATATATATTAATGGGGCTGTCGCCAATGGATTTTAATCCTAATGCGACAGCCCCTAATCAAACTATTTCTTATTCCTGAGCTGCCCGCAGGCGGCATCTATATCGCTTCCCAGCTCGCGCCTTACAGTGGCAGGTATTCCTCTCTGTTCAAGTCTTGCTCTGAAGTCTTCTGCATGTTTTCTGCCTGCTCCCGCAAGACCGGATTCTTTTACTTCATTTAACGGTATCAGATTCACATGACATAATATTCCCTTGAGCAGACCTGCCAGCATATCGGCATGCTCCAGACTGTCATTAACTCCTTTTACAAGTGCATATTCAAAAGTAACTCTGCGTCCTGTTTTTTGTATATAATCTGCTGCCGCCTCTATAACTTCCCTGATAGGATATTTATTATTCACAGGCATCATCCTGCCCCTTATTTCATCTGTCGGCGCATGCAGAGATATCGCAAGGGTCACCTGAGAAAAATCCTCTGCAAATCGCCTGATGCCATCTGCAAGCCCGCAGGTTGATACTGTAATGTTTCTCATAGAAATATTAAGACCCTTTGGTGAGTTTGCAAGCCTCAAAAACCGTGTGACATTTTCATAATTGTGAAAAGGCTCCCCTGTCCCCATTATAACTATGTGGCTGATTCGCTCTCCAGTATCTTTCTCTACAGCCAGAACCTGTGCTGCCATCTCCCAGCTTTCAAGGTTTCTTTTAAGACCGCCTATTTGCGAGGCACAGAATTTACAGCCCATAGCACAGCCTGCCTGCGAGGATATGCATATGGAGTTACCATATTTGTATTTCATAAACACCGACTCTATTTTTTCTCCGTCAGGCATTTCAAACAGATATTTTCTGGTGCCATCTGTTTTTGATTGCTGCACCGTAACAGTGCGTATGTTCTGAAAATCAGTTGTCTGCGCAAGCTTTGCCTGCAAATCCTTTGGCAGGTTTCGCATATTCTCAAAGCCTGACGCACCTTTGTATATCCACTCAAAGACCTGTTGCCCTCTAAACGGTTTCTCACCGATTTCTATAAAGAATGTCTTCATTTCTTCCATTGTCATGTTTTTTAGTACAGGCTTTTGCATTTATTTCCCCCGTTTTTCTTCTTCTGTAAGCTTTCTTGAAAAAATACTGCGACGGGTTTCTTTGACATTGTGCCAAAGAGGCCGCTCTTTTTCAAGAAACTCTGCCATGGTTACCGCAGGATTTCCTGGATAATATTTTTCTACATATTCATTTACAATCGCCTGGGGCACTTTTTTGAATCTACCTATATCATCGCTATTATCTCCCCAGAATTTCCCAAGCTTAAATCCATAGCTTTGGAGCACTGCCGCTGCATCAGGCTGATAAAAGCCTTTTGTTATTGCGATTGTGTCAAGGTCATACCCCAGCGCTATATATGCATCTATAATCTGTTTGTGCTCCCGCAGGCTGTATTCTCTCATGTGTGTCACCTTTCATACACTGAATTCTGTTATTGTTTTGCATCTTCATCATATTCTATCGTATTGTGTTCTCGTTGTCAAAAGACACCTTTGCCAAGAAATTTATGTGGGAGTGAACTACTCCAACAAGCTATCGGAAAATCCCGCCCAAATCCTTAAAAACAGGCAACCTACCTTAATACAGTAAATTGCCTGTCAAATGTCATTTGTTCAGTTTTTCAGTGAGCCACCATAATCCTGAAACAATTCCACCTTGTTAAGGTAAATTATTTCCTCCATGTCCTCCAGCTGTACTTGCACTGCTTGAGATTAGTCTTTGCTATGAGATCATCTCCATCATACACATATACCTTAGCCTTGTAGTAATATTTAGTGCATTTTTCACCTGCAGTGTTAGTCCATGAAGCAGCTTCTTTGGTCTTCTTGCCTATATAGCCGGTTGAAGCCTTGGTCGATCTGCAGAATCTGTACTTAACTGTATATCCCATAGCCTCTATTTCCTTAATCAGACTGTTTGCCTTGTCAGCCTCAGCAACCTTGACCTTAATGTTCTTCTTTGAGTTTCTGGAAGTTGTTGCTTTTAGTGAAACTTCCTTGATTAAGGATTTTACCTTATCATCATTCTGCTGTGCTATAAGTTTATCTGCATCTGCCTTTTCTACTATAGCAAAGTCAGAGAAATGGGATGTTGTAAATTTAACGTAGCTGCCTGTTCCTACAGTCTCCTTAATATAGCTTAATATCTCACAGATACCTTTATCATCGATATATATAACAACTATGTCCTTGCCCTTAAGTTTCTCAGGCATCGGCAGTGTAACGT
>CAVAON010000004.1:16029-16489 GCA_963590215.1 Anaerovoracaceae bacterium
ACCTTGTTCCCTGCAATTACTTTGAGGTCATATATCCTGCCGTTTTCTCCAATTGCATCTGCTGCAGACTTTTGCTCTTCCTTGAGTACAGTATTTTCATTTACAATAATTTTAACAGTATCTCCATCAGCTTCTGCTGCTATGGTTTCAAGGGTCTTGTTGTCTAAATCAACCTGTCCAAGGACTGTTTTTACTACCAGAGGAACCTCTGTATTCTTTGCGATGGATTCCACTGCAGTTTTAGGTATTTTAATTTCTATCTGTTTCTCAATATCTACCTTGTTCCCAGTATTTGATTCAACTGTGATTTCTACTGAAGATGCTTTGTCTGAAACAGTCTGGTTAACGAGCCTGTTTGCAGTATCAGCTGATATTGATGCAGTAGTCCTGGTTGTTTCCTGACCTAATTCTGTTTTAGTTGTTTCAGTTGTAACATCCTTGACCGTGGTAGTTACTTTCT
>CAVAON010000004.1:16499-54724 GCA_963590215.1 Anaerovoracaceae bacterium
CAACTACACTGCCTGATGTACTGGTCCTGTCTTTAACTATTGCATACTTGGAGAAATGCCCTGTAGTAAACATTACAGCTCCGTCTGTATACCTTGTTACAGTAGGTACAGGGGTATCGTCATTGAACCAGACTATTTCATAGTCTGTAGAATCTCCTGATACAGGTATAACTACATCTACTGTGCTGTCAAGAGTGCTGTCTCCTGCACTTAATTCATATACTCCTGTAATCTCCTTGCCCTGCTTATAGTAATTGTCGAGATTTGTCTGCATGGCTGTTGTGATATCAGCTTCAGTTGCAGTAAGAGTTGTTCCTTCCTGCAGTGTCTTAATCTCATTTACATTTGATACTTTTTCTGTATCTATCGATACTATGCATTGTTCGTCAACCGGAAAATATATGGTATATACAAGCGCGCTTCCTATGAGAGTTGCTGTGTAATTGTTTGTACTACAAAATTCCTTGAATTCAGTTACGCTTTCACTTCCCACTGTAAAGGATCCTTGATTAGTATAATTGTTACAGCCTACACTTTGGCTTGCACAGAACGCTTTTTTTTCATTGCTTGAAACGCTTCCGCTGTATTCCAGACTATCATCAACTATAACTTCTGTGCCGGTGTTGTCATAGACTCTGTAGTAGTATTCTGCTTCAATAGTATATGGCAGGCTATCTGTACCGTTCTTTATATCTGTTATTCTATATCCGTCGGCTGTATCCATCGCAAGCCACAGTTCTGAACCGCATCTGTCGCTATTTCCTGAATAGCTTCCACCAAGGCCATCCCAATAAGGTTTGCTGTTCACATTTTTAATCCACGGATCAGTTTCATCTCCTAGAAAATATCCGAAATATTCATGAGCATGAATCAGCTTCTTAAAATGATTTTCTGTATACTGCAGGTTAATCCCATATCCTATTGATATAGTTTTAGTGACATTTCCTGCTTTAATCTCAAAGTCCATATCTTCATGTCCTCTGTATGCCTTGTCACCGTTTGCCTTAAATGAAACCTTGTAGATATTGCTTCCTTCGCCTACAGCTTTAGGCCCTTCTATATATGCAGTCGGAGCATCAAATACTGTGGTACTATTCCTTGTATATGATTCCGTTGCTAGGGTTTTATCTCCTTCGAACTCGTCATATCTACAGTATGTTTCTGTTGGAGTCGCATCTTTCACTGTGCAGTCATATACTCCTGCATATCGTATTGTACTGCCTTCTGATTCCCCACTGTCCGCTCCTTCGTCAACATAATATGTCGTTATTTTACTTATGCTTGGTGCTCCTACGGTGCTCTTGATATAGAAATAGTTGTCCGCCGGATCAAGTGATGTATTTACAGAAAAATTCCAAATCTTATCCGTACATGCTGCATCAGAATAAAATTCAATTCCGGATGTAAAATCAGAGTCATCGCCTTCATCAGGAGCATAGTTTGGTCCATAGATTTCGAACCCGAAGCTGTTTGCATAGGTAGCATTTCCGCCAGCATCGTATTCAATTACTATCCGCCCTTCCAGTTTTTGTGTCATGTCTCCAAAAGCACTCTCTGCTACTGTAACCTTTCTCACGTTACTTTTCTCATCTACAGGGGATATCGTAACTCCCGATATAGGAGTCATTTCGGTCATCGATTCGTCTATATCATAATCACTTACGTATTTAACGTCATTTATTGTACCATTTAATTGAGATATTATATAAAATACATTGTTATCATTACTGTATTGGAAGTGATCAAGATAAGTGCCGGTAGTTGCTGTATCAGAAGAATAGCATCCTTCGCTTGACAGTGCGCAATTCATATTCAATGTATATGTCTTTTCATCATTTTCATATGTTATCTGATAGTTTTTGCCAATATCAGATATTCTGATATTATACTCATAATCATCGCCACCTTTATGACAGGTGACTTTATCACCACAAGTTACAGGGCAGTTCTCAGAATCCCACTTAATTGCTTTGTATTTATCGCCTTCCTTGGTGGCCAAATAAAAGCTGCTGGTATAACCATACGTAATATTTGTGTCGCAAGGCTCAAGCTCTCCATCTGTTTTGCTGAGATACCCGTCGTTGCCTACAGTTATGTCATCATCATAGACATCAAAGCAATAAAGTGTTGTATCCTCTGTTGCAAACGCCATGCCCGGTATCATTGCAAGCACTAATGCAATGCTTAAAAATACTGTTAATACTTTTTTCATAGCTTTTCCTTTCCTTATTCAATATAATTTATTTACACATATAAATCCCCTTATAACTATAGACTTAAAATCACCTCTCCCGGTCTTAAATATTTTCCCACTAAAAAAGCACCTGAAACAACCTTTTGATGCTCCAGGTGCTAATCTACCTTGTTCCCAATATTTCTATCTGTTCATTCCTTCATTTATTTCTTGCTTGTCGTCACCTTTGACTTTGCAGAAACCACTTTGGAATACTTGGAATAATAAGTTTCATCGTTAGCCTTGACATATCCACGTACCTTGTAATAATAGCGAGTACCTTTTTTAAGTGACTTTGTATCTGTAAAGCTGTTCTTGCTTACTGTTTTAACCAGCTTGTATCCTGAACTCTTTTTAGTTGAACGATAAATCTTGTATCCGTCAACATTTTTCATTGCCTTGAAGCTAACCTTTATATTCTTCTTGTAAGCCTTGGCAACGGCTCCTGTTATACTGCTTGCTTTGATTGTCTTAACTGCTGATTCCGAAGCTGCAACTATAACTGTGAAACAATTGTTTGTATTAAGTTCATATTCTGTGCCGATATACTTGATTTCAAAATTTGTTTTAGGGCTGATGCTGCTGCTTGCTGAGATTTCCATTTTGCCATCTGCAAGAGGAGTAAGCTTTATATCTGATGTTTCGTTTCCGTCCAAATCATATACAGCAAAATCTTTGTCTGTAGCGGGGATTAATGTATCAAAAGTCATATCGCTACCGTCATCTTTGCCTACACAAAACTGAACTGTCTTGCTCTTGCCGGCCTGAATATCGCAGCCCTTGCCATAGCTACCCATTCCAAATGAGGCTTCCAGTGTTGTGTTAATGCTCGAATTGTTTTCTGGCCCATAGATTTCGAAACCGTAACTGTTTGTATATATTTCGTTTCCTTCAGCGATTTTATAGGTGATTACCATAGAACCTTCAAGTTTATTTGTGTTATTGAAGGCTGATTTGTTTACCGTAACCTTTTTAACTTTGTTGTCACTTGTATTTTTGATATCAACTCCTGTTATAATATCTTTGTCATCTATACTCTCACTTCCGTCGTAATATTTCACATATTTCAAATCAACTACAGTATTTTCAGATGTAGATACTACATAAAATTCAGCATTATCATCACTATACTTAAAGCTGTCAAGATAATAATTCATGCTTGCCGTATCAGACGAGTAACATCCTACATATGGTAATCTGCATTCCATAGTCAATGTATGTGTCGTACCGTTTTGGACATATGATGCTTTGTAGTTATCACTCAGCTTAGATATGCTTACTTTGTATTCATAATCATCTCCACCTTGATGGCAGCTAACATAATCACTACTCCAGGTTATCGGACATTTTTTAGAATCAGCCCATTTGACGGCCTTGTATTTGTTGCCATCCTTAATGGCAAAATAGAAGGTGTTATCAGTGTTAATTATGACCTCTGGCGAGAACGGATAAAGGGTCTTCCCGTCATTCCTGCTCAGATATCCATTGCTTACAGTTATGGACTCGTTATCAGCATCAAAGCAATAAAGCGTTGTGTCCTCTCCTGCAAAGGCCATGCCCGGTATCATTGCAAGCACTAATGCAATGCTTAAAAATACTGTTAATACTTTTTTCATAGCTTTTCCTTTCCTTATTCAATATAATTTATCTACACATATATTATCCCCTATACATATAGACTTAAAATCACCCCTCCCGGTCTTATATATTTTTTACCTTGCTTCAGTTAATTTCTTAAAACCCTGCTGCAGTCAATATATCCCGTATGTGTCACCTTGCCATCACCTATAAAAGCTATGAGGCAGTATCTTTCATCCTGCATGTCACATATAGCATCGGGAGTGTTGGAATCAAACACGTTGCTGCCTTTGAGGCTGCTCTCGTCTCTGATATTTGAAACAAGCTCCCTTGTTATAATTTCCTTGTGATTCTGAGAGCTGTCAGTCCATATACAGCACACATATTCAGTGCCGTCTGTGATGCCGGGGTTTTTAAGCATAAGCTGCGGTGTGCCGTCGTTTTTGTCTGTTGTACAGTATAAATCATTCTCGTTTATGACAGCAGCCTCCTCTATCATGCTGCCTGCCAATTCTTTGGCCTCTGATAGAATATTCTCCTGATCAAGATCAAAGCCGTACATGAAATCTATATTATCAGGCCAGTTTATACTGGTTCCGTAATTTATATACGTATATCCTATCATTTTATCTGCATTATCGTAAAATGAAACAATCAGCATTGATTTTTCATAAAAACGAAATGTCAGCTCTTTTGTATCAAGGCTTTGTCTGTCCTTGTATACGGTCCTAAGGAATGCAATCTCGGGAGTTAATGCTTCTGATTCTCCTGTGCTTGCATTGAAGCTGCAGTAAGCTGCATTTTGCATTATCTGCTTCGGAATATCACAGGTTTTGATTGTTACCATGTCCCCGTATGATTTTTTTTGCGTTACTTCAACCGGAATTTCTGTACATATATATGATATTGCTTCTGTGCTTTTGTGTGATGTTACAATGCCTGGAATAACAAGTCCAGCAAAAGCAACAAAAATTAATGCTGCAATGCATATGATATGCAGTGGCCTTATCTGAAACAGAAGTCTGTTTTTGAGTATATTGTCAAAGCCCTTCTGTTCATATTCAAAGCCTGCAAAATCAAAGCTTTTTTTGTTATAGTTCAGGTTTGCCACCGCCATTGCTGCTATAAATACATCTCTAGCTGCTGTAATCGGCATTGGATAAGCTGAAGAAACCTGTGATAAAACAACTGCAACTGCAGGAATGCCAAAGGCAAAAAGCTTTGTTCCGGCTTTGGTTTCTTCAAAGGATATTGCCTTTTTTATTTTTTTTCTTGCGTAAAAGAGCCTGTTTTTGATGGTTGAAGCAGAAGTCTCTTCGATTTCTGCTATCTGTGCTATTGTAAGCTGTTCGTAATAGTAAAGGAGTACGGCTCTTTTTTGCTCTTCGGGCAGAGTATCTATTACCTTAATCAGATATTTTCTGGTATCGTTACCTAAAACAATATCCTCAGCAGTAGGTTCATCGTCTGCAATGCGATCTATAAGGCTTTCGGTTTCCCGATCTATAACAAGGCGTGTGCTTTTTTTGGTGAAATCCCTGCACAGGTTCACCGCAATTCTGATAAGCCAGCACATATAGCTTTCGGGGTTTTTGAGCTCATTTATCTTTGTAAACACAGTTATAAAGGTTTCCTGCACTATGTCTATGGCATCTTCTTTGTTTTGCAACATCCTGTAGGCATAAAAATACACCTTGTTATAAGACATAGCATAAAGCTCTGCGAATGCAGACTGCTCTCCTTTAGCGGCTCTTTGAACTGTTTTTGTAATATCTAAAGTATTCATATATCCTCGCAGGGTTAGTTTTCGTAATCGGGAATATCCAGCTTTGAAGCGTCAAGACAGCCTGCAGCTATGAGCCTGTCACCGTTATATACCGCAACAAGAATCTTGTCATAAAAGCTTTCGTCGTTATCAGTGCAATACTCTCCGTAACCAAGAATATTAAGGCCTCTGTCTTTGTTGTCATATGGTTCCTCTCCCATAAGCTTCCCTTCGTCAAGCCAGTACTGTGATAAAATATATGCAAAAGATTCTTCTGCTTCAGACTGTGAAATGTCTGTATATACAATTTTATCTCTGGTCACTTCATCTTTTGTAAATGGCACGCTGTCATAATTTATATCAAAAACAAAGGCTTCGTTGCGCGTGCTGTATCTGATGCATATATCATCCTCATCAAGCATATATGCGTTTTGCATCATGTTCTCAGTATCGGAAACCGCTTTGTTCATTACTGTCTTACAGTCTATTTCAAATCCTGTATGGAGTCTCAGCTTCTTAGGGTAGTCTTCAGGCTTGCTGTTTTCCGGTGAAAACCCGTAAATGTATGCTATCGGCTCTTTGGCTTTGTTAAACAGACATAAAATGTTTGTATTGTCACCATACCAGCATATTTCCATTGTTTCGCCTGCAGGATTCAGCCAGTTGTCTCTATAATACCCATGACCTCCAGCGGTTCTTATGTATGCCAGCTCCGGAGTCACTTTGAGATCTATATTGGCATAAAAGCCTGTACTGAAGTAGACTGTCTGCTCTCTGATTTCATCAGGGAAGTCAGAAAGAGAAACTGTCATATAGGAGTCTCCGGCCTCTGTGGGAACAGTTTGTGCCCTGCATCCAAAAAATATGCATGCTGCTACAATAACCACAAAGAGTGCTACAAGCAGGTGCCAGACCCTGATTTTGAGGGATACAGGTTTTCCCTGTATCCTGCCATCCGATGTCAGCTTCTCTATTATCCACCTGTTTACATTCTCCGGAATAATAGAAGCTGCTGCACTGTCTGATAAAGCATTTGCTATGATGTGATTCTGCCCGTCGCCTGCAGCGGCTTCAGCCTTGTGAAGTGCTTCCAGTACTTCACTTTCAGAAATCCCTTCGATTTCTGAGATCTGCACTGAAGTAAGTTTTTCGTAATAAAAGAGGATGACTATTCTTTTTTGCATTTCAGGAAGGCTATCAATTTTGTTGATAGTCTGGGCAGCGTCTTTGCTGTTCAGACTATCAGCAAAAAGCTCTTCTTCGGATATCATATTAAATGTCGTGCCAGGCTCTGCTTTGCAGACCTTAACCATGATGGAATTAAGCTCCAAGTAGAAATCCTCTGCAGCATCTATTTTGTCTATATTCTCAAATAGCCTCGCAAATATCTCATATACTGCAAAGGCTGCTTCTGATTGTCCTCCAAGAATTTTGAAGCAGTAAAAATATACTTGGTCACAAAATTCTCTATATAGCTTTATGATTGCCTGCTTGTCCTTTTGCTTTGCTCTGATTATTAAATCATATAAATCTGTCTGCTTCATTGAATGTTCTCCTGTCATACAATAACAATCCTGAAGATAATGGTACACTGTCTGTCGTCTCCTCAATTATATATCATCTGCGCTGTATATTACAAGCTTGCAATTTGCTCTGGCATGTAATTACATAAGGGAAAACTAAAGCCGGAGAAAAGTAAATTTCTCCGGCCCCGTTGTTTTATCCCCTGCTATATTTTTTCTATTGATATTCCGCTCTTATGTCCGTTAAGGTCAAATTCTTCAGGCGCCTCGCCTGCGTCTAATGAAACAGCAAGAGTTTCTTTCATGATATATTCTTTGTGTTTTTTTACTGCTGCCATGATGCTGTCATCAGCTGATATTGTGATGCTGATGTTGTCCATCATTTCAAGACCCTTCTGTTTTCTCAGCTGCTGAACCTTGGAGATAAGCTCTCTCGCGAAGCCTTCGTCTATGAGATTATCGTCAAGATTTGTATCAAGAATTACAAACAGATTGTTTTCCATTGCAACTGCAAATCCTTCTTTGGCATCGATTCTTACATCGACAAAATCTTTTTCGATCTTCATATCATCATCGCCGACCTTGAGAACACATTTACCTCCAGCTTCAAGCTCAGCCACAACAGCTGCCGCATCTGCTGATGCAAGTGCCGCACCAAATGCCTTGATGTTTTTGCCAAGAGCAGGTCCTGCTACCTTGAAATTAGGTTTTAGCGAATAATTCATATATTTATCAAGCTCTTTTTCGAATTTAACATCTTTGATGTTCAGCTCTTCTCTAATTAGCGGTACAAGATCCTCTATCAGAGCTTCATATTTGCCGTCGACAAGAATCTCATTAAGAGGCTGTCTTACTTTGATTCTCTGTTTTTCACGGATGCCTCGTCCCAGTGCAACCATATCTCTTACAAGATCCATTCTTTCTTCTACTTTGTCATCTATAAGCTCGGCATCTGATTTAGGGAAGAAGCTCAGGTGAACTGATTCGGAGCCTGTTAAGTCAGTGTAAATTTCATCAGAGATAAATGGTGCAAATGGAGCCATGAGCTGCGCTACGCCTACAAGCACTTCATATGTTGTGGCATATACGCTTTTTTTGTCTTCTGTCAGTTCCTCTGCCCAGAATCTTCTTCTTGCTCTTCTGATGTACCAGTTTGACAGATCCTCAACCACGAAATTCTGTATCTTTCTTACGGTTTTCATATGATCGTATCTGTTCATTTCTTCTGTAACATCCTCAATCAGCTTGTTGTATTTGGAAAGTATCCATCTGTCAAGCTCAGGGCGCTTGCGATAATCAACGAATACTTTGCCTATATCTATATTGTCCTGATTTGAGTAAAGTACAAAGAAATTATATACATTCCTAAGTGTTCCAAAGAATTTGCTTGTAATTTCGATAAGACCATCTTCGTCAAACTTGGTTGGTGACCATGCAGGTGAAGTATGAAGCAGATACCATCTGGTCGCATCAGCACCGTACCTGTCAAGCATTTCAAACGGATTTACGGTATTGCCCACGTGCTTGCTCATCTTCTTGCCATTCTTGTCAAGTATAAGGTCGTTTACAAGTACGTTGCGATAAGGTGCCTGTCCTTTGATGAATACTGAAATAGCAAGCAGTGAGTAGAACCATCCTCTTGTCTGGTCGATACCTTCGCAGATGAAATCTGCAGGGAACAGCTCTGTATCAAAATTCTCGGAGTTCTCAAATGGATAATGCTGCTGTGCAAAAGGCATGGCGCCTGAGTCAAACCAGCAGTCCATAACCTCCGGTATTCTTGTCATTTCTTTGCCGCAGTGAGGGCATTTGATATGTACATCGTCAACATACGGTCTGTGAAGCTCTATACTCTCATCTATCTTTTCTATTGATTTTTCGACCAGCTCTGTTCTTGAGCCTATGCATTCAAGATGTCCGCATTCGCATCTCCAGATAGGAATAGGGGTTCCCCAGTATCTGTTTCTTGAAATAGCCCAGTCCTTGACGTCTGCAATCCAGTTACCGAATCTCTTCTCGCCGACATAATCAGGATACCAGTTTACTTTGTTGTTGGCCTCAACAAGCTGATCCTTGAGCTTGCTCATTTCGATATACCAGCTTGGTTTTGCATAGTAGATAAGAGGTGTGCCGCATCTCCAGCAGTGAGGGTAGTTGTGCTCAATCTTTGCTTTTGCAAAGATTTTGTTTTCGGCTGCCAGCCATTTGATGATTTCAACATCAAGGCCGTCTTCCATTACAAATCTGCCCTCCCAAGGGGTTGCAGTATACAGACCCTGCTCATTTACAGGATTTACAACAGGCAGATTATATTTTCTGCCGCATTGATAGTCGTCTTCACCAAAAGCAGGTGCAGTATGTACGATGCCTGTACCGTCTTCTGTGGTTACATAGTCCATACATGTAACGAAGAATGCTTTTTTGTCGGCTTTGATAAAAGGCATAAGCTGTTCATATTCTATATATTCAAGGTCACTCCCCTTCATCTCTTCAAGGATTTCATAATTACCTTCACCAAGCACTTTGTCAGCAAGACTTTTACCTACATAAAATATGCTGCCCTCTTCATCTCCAGCAGTCATTTTAACCTTGAGATAATCGTAGTCAGGGCCTACTGTAAGTGCCACGTTTGCTGCAAGTGTCCATGGAGTAGTTGTCCATGCGAGAAAATATTCATCTGCATCCTTTCTTTTGAACTTTGCAGTAATTGTAGTTGTTTTGACTTCTTTGTATCCCTGAGCCACTTCGTGGGATGCAAGTCCTGTCCCGCATCTTGGACAGAATGGCAGAATCTTATGACCTTCATATATGAGGCCGGCCTTGAAGAATTCCTTGATAATCCACCAGCCTGTCTCAATGTAATTGTTGTCAAGTGTGATATATGGGTTTTCCATATCAGCCATATATGCCATACGGTCACTCATCTGTTCCCACATGTCTGTATATGTGAATACGGATTCTCTGCATTTTTCGTTGAATTCCTTAATCCCGTACTTTTCGATATCCTGTTTGCCTGACATTTTGAGCTGCTTTTCGACTTCAATTTCAACAGGCAGACCATGAGTATCCCAGCCTGCTTTACGATGAACCTGATAGCCTTGCATCGTCTTATAGCGATTTACGGAATCCTTGAGGGTTCTTGCCATTACATGATGTATGCCCGGCTTGCCGTTAGCTGTTGGCGGACCTTCATAAAAGTTA
Source organism: Anaerovoracaceae bacterium (assembly GCA_963590215.1). Taxonomy (GTDB): domain Bacteria; phylum Bacillota; class Clostridia; order Peptostreptococcales; family Anaerovoracaceae; genus UMGS973. The sequence continues at coordinate 26,800 of CAVAON010000004.1, forward strand.
AATGCAGGCATACCCTCCCTTGTTGATATACATTTGCCAAGAAGATCTTCTTCTTTCCATTTGGCTACCTGTTCTTTTTGAACCTCTGCTATAGGTTTTTCTGATAAGTTTTTGAACATATTTGTTACCCTTTCTGTTTATTTTTGGGGATATAAAAATCCCCAACCCACAAAAGTGAATTAGGGACGATTTACAAAACCGCGGTACCACCCTAGTTACATATATATAATATGTCTCTCATTAGTGAAGCAGGCTCCGGAGTGATATTCAGACTTGCCTCACCGATACTCTCTCAGCATACGAGCATCTCTCTGTAAGGATATTACACAAGCTTACTGGTTCCATCACAGCCGATATTCGATTACTATTTATTTTACTAAAAATATTATATCGATGTCAAGGGCTATGCAGTACAAAAATCAGTCAGTAGAATCGCAAAAAAACGATTTGACCCCATCTTTTTGTGTTTTGCCGTCGGAATTCTTGCCATGCATGTATGTTGCGTGATATACTTAAAGGCGTATTTTAGGAAAAGGATTTTTGAAGATGAACAAAAAAATATCACTTATTTTATCGGTTTTAATTATTTTTTCATCTGTAAATTTCGCATTTGCTGAAACTACAGGTGAAACTGCAGCTGAAACTGCCGTTCCCGGCTGGAATGCCGAGCATACAATGTACCTTGATAGCGAACTTAACCCTGTCAGGGGTATCATAACTATTGAGGGAATATGCTACAGCTTTTCAGAAGAGGGATTACTGCAAAAGGATATATACCTTACAAATCCTGCAGACGGTGCGCTTTACTATTTTGATGCAGAAGGAAAAGGCTCCCTCTGTACAGGTATTTACAATGGCGCCTATTATATTGATGGAATCAAAAGCACTGCTTCACTGACCCAGGGTATCAACAAGCTTGACGACGGTAAATATTATTATATCAATGCAGAAGGCAGCATCTATATCCCATCAAAAAAAGGTGTACACAAAATGGACAATGGCAAAAGATACTATTTTTACAGTGATGGGCATATAGCAACAAGCACAAGCACAAAAATAAAAAAAATAGACGGTAAAGCATACTATTTCAATAGCAATTCTACTGTCAAATCAACAGGCAAAACTCACTTTGCAAAGATTTCAGGTAAAACATACCGCATCAGCAGTAAAGGATACCTGCTTACAGGCTGGCATACGGTTAACGGCAACAAATACTATATGAGCAAGTCAAAGTATACTCGTGTTGAAAACAAAATCACTACTGTATCAGGCAATAAATACTGGTTTGGCAAAACAGGCAAAGTTATAACATCGAAATGGAAATACAAGGATGGTCACAAGAGATACTATTTTGCCAAAAGCGGTAAAATGCTCAGAAGTACATCAAAGAAAATAGGCAAATACGTTTACTATTTCAACAAAAACGGTGTTTTGCAGACAAATCTTGTCAGCTATAAAGGATACAGCTGGGTGCTTTCTCATCCACTGATGATAAAAGTAAACCGTACCAGAAATACTATCACTATTTATGCCGCAGGCAGTGACGGGGTATATAATATTCCAATCAAGGCAATGGTATGTACAGTAGGCTCAGCTTCAAGACCTACGGATAAAGGTACTTTTAGAACAGGAGCTATCTACAGATGGAAGGATCTTGGCGGGCGTACTGAATATCAGGACAACGGCGAGATTGTATATGGGCAATATGTAACTCATTTCAATGGTGCGATGTATTTTCATTCAGTATGCTATACGGTTAACGGCAACAATCATACACTACTTACAGGAGCATATAACTGGCTGGGTAACAGTGGTTCCCATGGCTGCGTAAGACTTAAATGTTCAGATGCGAAGATTATCTATAACCTGGCTGCAAGACAGCGCTGCAAGGTTGTGGTATATGACTCAAGCTATGCAGGCCCTTTTGGCAAGCCTAAGCATACAAAGATCCCTTATACACAGAATTACGATCCGACAGATACAAATGCATAAAATTACAGACCGGGAGCTCCCGGTCTGTTTTGTATCTCCAGTCAATTTACTATTCGGCCAGTACCCCGGTAGGGCTTATGCTTGAAGCAGACTCTGTTCCATCCTCATTTGGCGAGAACAGTACATGCAGTCTCGAATCCTCATCAGGTCCAGGGAAATCAGCTACAATATATCCCTCTCCCCATGATTCAGAGCCCTCCTCATCAACAACTCCCTGTACATCAAGGAACTCCTGCATTTCTTCGTAACTCATGCTGCCCCAGTCAGCAGCAGTAAGCTCTGCATATTTTTCTGCTGTTACGTAATTGTTTGGATCAATGCCTTCTTCAGCTCCGCAGCCTGCAAATGACAGCATAAGCATCAATGCGGCAATAATGGCAAGGCTTCTCTTCAATATTTTTTTCATTTCCTCTCCTTTCGCACAACATATATTTTGTCTTGTCAAGATTATACACAATGGCAAAGCGCTTGTCTACACAAACATTATTCAAGCCAGCTGCAACAGGCATGGCTACTATAGCTCACAAAGTGTTATTGTCCGGTTTGATGCATTTTTCGGGCGGTTGATAGTCTAATTTGATGCATTTTTCGGCAAAATCAATGTCTAAAAAGATGCACAACCTTGACAAACAGCCATTTTCAGGGCATACTTGTTTTGATAGGAGGCAAAGACTATGCTCAAGAGAAAAATATACCAGGTTTTGCTGGATTGGAAACAACAGAAGGACAGGGAGTGTTTGCTCATCAAGGGAGCTCGCCAGATTGGGAAGACAAGCACTGTCGTGGAGTTTGGTACAAATGAATATCGAAGCTTTATTAACATAAATTTTCTTGAGAAGCCAAGCCTGAAACAGATTTTTGCAGGTGACTTGACAGCGGAGGAGATATACAAGAGAATCAGTGCGCATTTGCCGGGCACAAATTTTATTGAGGGAAGCACGCTGATTTTTTTAGATGAAATACAAAAATGTGCAGCGGCCAGAACGGCGCTCAAGTTTCTTGCGGAGGACAACAGATATGATATTGTAGCATCAGGTTCTCTACTGGGCTTGCACTATGGACAGGATGCAGACAGGGAAGTTGAAGAAGTGGAGTCAATCCCGGTCGGTTTTGAACGTCAGGTCACGATGTACTCAATGGATTTTGAGGAATTTCTCTGGGCATACGGCTATGAGCAGGACAGCATAGACTATCTTCATAGCTTTTACAATAGCAAAGAAAAGGTTCCAAGTGACATAAATGAAAAATTCGAAGGTCTTTTCCGCGAATACATTGTGGTAGGCGGAATGCCGGAGGTCGTACAATGCTTTGTGGATACCAAGGATTTTAATTTGGTGCAGAATGCCCAGGAAAAGATTCTGGCTGCATATAATGATGATATATCAAACCATGCAAAAGGCATAGAAAAGGCAAAAGTCAGAGCTTGTTATGACAGCCTTCCCAGACAGCTCGCAAGAGAGAACAAGAAATTCAAATATGCAGAAGTGGGCTCCCACGGCAATGCCAGAAAATACAGTGATAGCATTACATGGCTCAGAGATTCCAATCTTGTGCATGTATGCTACAATGTGCATGAACCATATCTGCCTCTGATGGCAAATGCGAAAAGTAATGAGTTCAAGCTTTATGTTAACGATTCAGGTCTTCTGATGGCTCGCTATGGGATGCAGACAAAGCTTGCACTCTTAACCAAGAAGCTTCAGGGGAACGCAAAACGTGGCATCTATGAAAATGTTATTTCTGAACTTTTAATAAAGAGTGGTTACAGTCTTTACTATTACAAGACACAAAACAGCTCGATGGAAATCGAGTTTGTGATTGAAAAAGGTGGCGGAATTGTACCGGTGGAGGTGAAGGCGGGGAATACTGCAACTGCCTCTCTAAATAACTATTTGAGCAGTTTTAAGCCGGAGCTTGCCTACAAGCTAATCGACGGGAATGTCGGGGTAAACGAAGGCAAACTGACCTTGCCGCATTATATGGTGATGTTTATTTAGTGAGGCGAGAAGTCGGATAAGCCAACGCTTATCTCGCCTGATTCTTTCCAGGAGCTCTCTTTAGAATATCAGGAAGCAAATCTATAAGCACTTTGGCATTTCTCAATATATCATCGCTTTCCACCGCCTTTCTATTCGTAAACCCGTTTACAAGCATCCCCGCAACAGCCTCTGTAAGGAAATCTGACAGGAAAGCCTTGAATCCCTCGTTAACCGAAAGTCCGCTCTTGACTTCGCAATCATCTACAACGCCGGCAGCTATAGATGAGAAATCATTGTAAAAAACCTTTTCATTTCATCTCTGCCCATACTGTCATTCTTTTTAGGATAAAATATTAGCTGAATCTTGATGTTTTTAAGCAAATAAGATAAAATATTAGCTATGATAACTATTAAACAAAAGACTCCAAAAGAAATGCAAACAGATATAGCACAGCGAATTAAAGACATACGAAAGCGCAGGAAGCTTTCACAGCCAAGGCTTGCCGAAAAATCGGGAGTAAGCCTTGGCTCTGTCAAACGCTTTGAAAATACAGGAGAGATTTCACTGAAATCTCTGATTAAAATTGCCATTGCCCTGGAAATAGACGATGAGATTTCAGAGCTGTTTGCAGAGGTGCCGTTTTTATCTATAGAGGAAATTATAAATGGACAGAAATAGACAGCTAAAAGTTAATTATGACGGAAAAACTGTAGGAACACTGGCACTTTACAAAGAGCATATTGCAGCTTTTCAGTACAGTGAGGAGTGGCTTGCTGACGGGTTTTCAATCAGCCCGTTTTCTCTGCCTCTTTGCAGCAAAGTTTTCCTCCCCAAAATTCTGCCTTTTGACGGACTGTTCGGAGTCTTTTATGACAGCCTTCCCGATGGCTGGGGCAGACTGCTGACAGACCGCCTGCTTCTCAAAAACCATATCAATCCGGCAGAAACGGAGAGCCTTGACAGACTTGCGATTATAGGGTGCTCAGGCATGGGTGCACTTGAATATGTGCCGGAATATAACCTTAAGGGGAATAAAATGACCGGTGATCTGGACTACATTGCCGGGGAGTGCAGCAGGCTTCTTGCAACTGAGTATACTGAAAGCCTTGATGGACTTTTCAGTCTTGGAGCTTCTTCCGGCGGAGCAAGACCCAAAATTCTTACCGAGCTTGATGGAGAACCCTGGATTATAAAATTCCCGGCATCTGAGGACAGCGAAAAAACCGGCAGACAGGAGTATGAATATGCTGTTTGCGCAAAGCAGTGCGGTATTGAGATGTCTGAAACCAGACTGTTTCCCTCAAATAAATGCGAAGGGTATTTTGGAACCAGACGGTTTGACAGGAGAATCTCAAATGACGGGGCTATGGAAAAAATCCATATGATTTCAGCCTCAGGATTTCTGGAAACTTCTCATCGCGACCTCGCTCTTGACTATGATATTCTGATGAAGGCAACATTAGAGCTTACAAAGGATTTTAATGAGGCTGAGAAGTTATACAGGCTTATGTGCTTTAACGTGTTTGCGCATAATCGCGATGATCATGGTAAGAATTTCAGTTTTCTTTATGACTTTGATGAAAGCAGGTGGAAGCTTTCCCCTGCATATGATCTGACATACAGCAATTCTCTGTGGGGAGAGCATGCAACCAGCGTGCATGGGAATGGAAAGAACCCGAAAGAGGAGGATTTGCTTGCAGTTGCTGATATGATCTGTATGAGCAGACCGCATGCAGAAAAAATCATAAGGAATGTTAAAAGTTGTGTTATGGAGATGCTGGGGGAATATCTGTAGTTTCCCAGCTCCTTAAAACCATGCTCCTGTGGGCGGTTCATTTGTATCGTCATACATATGCAGTTCATTTGCAGCATCTATCGCATCCTTTAACTGTTCTCTTTCTATCTGCCTGCTGACATCCGCAAAAGAGGCAGAATCAAAAATGCCGTATGATATTTTTTCAGAAGCCTCTGCATCTGCCCAAACCTCTATCACATGAAAATCATTATCAGCAGTAAAGCAAAAAGCTCTTACAACTGTATCTTCGGACGGATATTCAATAACTATCCCCTCAATATTGTTTTTGTTTGTAAATTGTTTGCCATCATCAATATTATATAACCTTGATACGGCATTTTTCGTATCCGGTGCATCTGTATTATTACTTTCAGCTTAGATGACTTAGCTAATTTTTAAGCGATTGTCCTAACATTAAAATGTATTCTCTAAATTCTCATGGCTGTCTCATATGCCTGCCAGATAACACTCCTCAGATTACCCACTTTGTCACAGCCACCTACAAAATGAAGCCTTGACCAGGCTTTTTCTCTGCCTAAAGCAATCTACAATTATCAGGCATGTCCATTAACCTGCACACGGGCACATAATGTCAAAAAAAGAGACATAGCTACCAACAACTATGTCTCATAATTCCTATTTGTCTGTCACATAGAACACATTCTCCAGCTCACGAGCCTCCGCTTCCGACATCGGTGTTGATTTTTGGTAATGATTTGAACCACTATTCATCTTGAAGAACTGTATTGCAAGCTGCACATCCTCCCCGTTTTTAGGCCTTTCGGCAGAAGGCCACTCGAATACATCACCTGTCGTCTCAAAGGATATTTTTTCACTGCCTATGTATTCCCCTCCTGTATCTGCTAGTTCTTTGCCCTCCATATCAGTGAGAGAAATACCAATTTCATATCCACCACCACTTTGTATATGCTTATACAACTTCGGGAACTCTTTCTCAGTGATTTGTTTAACCACCACTTTCTGTCCTGTACCATACTTGACCTTTATGAAATCAGGTACTGCATTGCACGGCCAATTACCATCCAAATTATGCTCTGCTATATGCAAATATCCATCAATATTTTTCCACTGCCAATTTGTTTTCACCGTATATCCACTCCATAATAAAGTGACTTCGTCTGTCGAGATATCATATATGACAGTACATGTGCCATTTGCCTTGGCATCTCCCTTCCAATGATTCGTATCAGACCTTAATACCCCACCTATATCCAGTTTATCTGCATCCTTGGTTTCCCAGCCGTCTTTCTTTTGGGTCAGAGAGACAGTCTTACTATACCGGTTTCGCGAACTGTCATAGAATGTACTCGAAGTATCCTCCTGAATTGCAGCTATCATAACCTCTGCATAAGCAGACCTGACAGCGGATATATCTGCAGCTTCTCTTGATTTTTCGAGCTGTGCAGAAAACACCGGTATTGCAATTGCTGTCAGGATTGCAATGACAGCTACGACTATAAGCATTTCGGCTATGGTAAATCCTTTATTCTGTTTCCTTTTGTATGTCCGTCTTAACATATCGAAACCCCTTTGTTTTATACTGTTTACAGAACCTATACACAATCATTATATCACAACAATTCCCTTTTGCGTAAAATTTATTTTGTCTGCATCATTACAAAACATGATATGGCGGTTTATGAGCCTTGATGAAAGCGACTTTGAAGTAAAGTAGCATCAAAAATCCCCGATGAGCACAAAACTCATTGGGGATTTATCCTTGCACTGTGAATTATCTTTCCTCAGCAAATACAATATCAAGCACCTTCGCTATCTCTCCATATGTGCCGGACATGGCGTACGAGAATAGTAAAGATGTTCTGCTTGCAAAGTATTTTACAGGAATTTGAGATCTTATAGTGCTTGAGTACATCTATCGGGAAATTTACTGTAACAAGGTCAAAAAACCTTCAGAGAGTCTCCGCTTTCGTTTTTTCGTCAAATGATAACTATAGATGTTGAAATTTGAACCTCTGAGTGAAACTAAGCAGCGGATATCATAAGTTCTTTTGGAGATACTATTGACAAATGCACTCAATGAGTGCATTATATAGTCGAGGTGATTTTATGGATATTCGTGAAATGAGAAGACGGCTGGGAAACACACAAAGCGAATTCGCAGCAAGATATAATATTCCCTTTCGCACCGTTCAGAATTGGGAAACCGGCACACGCAAGCCGCCTGAATATATCGTCAACCTATTAGAGCATCGGGTTAAAGAAGACTTAATCAACAGAAAGACGGTAACTTTGCCGAAGTATGATCCTCAAAAGCAAGACCTGCCCAAGCGAAGCGATTTTATCGGAGCAACAGCTTGGCTTAGAGCCGTTCGTGAGTGCATTGGTGAGCCAATTGTATTTGCTTTGGATGAAGCACTTATGTGTCAGGGCAGTTTTGGCGGGCGCAGCGACGAGTATCTTGTTTGGGTATACGGAAGCGATGCTGTCACGAGGTTTAATGGGGTGGTTGTTCTCGGAAATCAAATCAGCCCTTATTATGTCGAAAAGCGAAACGGGCTTGACTATACAAATTTCAACAGAACACTTTCCGACGCACTTGCAAACGAAGCTATTTTAGATATGCAGGGTATCACGGAAGCGGTCAGCCGATACTATTATTCAAACGGAGATAGCTTCAGTGGAATTTTTGTTGTGCCCGAGTATCAGGCGCAGTTTGAAAGACTGGCGAACGATGCCAGAGATTATTATTAAAATTGAGGTGATTATATATGAATATTTCAGCGGAAGAAAAATTGATGTATTCCGTGATGAAGGCAATCTATGACAGCGGAATTCCAATGAACTTTAAGGGCTCGATGGTATTGAAAGCCTGTTTGCTGGAGGCAGGATTCACAGAAGAAACAAGACATACCGTAGATATTGATGCCAACTGGTATTCCGATACCGCACCGAGCGCAGAGCAAATGGTAGAATCCCTGCAAAAAGCACTTCAAAATTGCGGTATTGACTTGAATGTAAGCCTTTATCGAATGTACGGCGAGGGTCGATCAGCGGGATTCGAATTGTCCGATGCTGCTACCGGAGATATGCTTTTTACTATGGATGTTGATGTGAACAGACCTGCTTCAAAGACAAAGATTTATGAGGTCAATGGAATTCTTTTTTGCGGTGTTGCGCCGTCTCAGATGATTGCCGATAAAATCTCGGCAATCTCCACGGATAAGGTGTTTCGCAGAATAAAGGATGTAGTTGATCTTTATTATATCTCAAAGGTCTTTATATTTAATAAAGCAGAGGTTGTTGAGATTCTGAAAGCCAGCGGTAGAAGCTTGGATTCTTTTAATGGATTTTTACACAGACCGGATGATTTGCGGCACTCTTACGAAAAGTTCCGTTTTTCCGGGAATGTGGACAAGCCGCCGTTCGATGAAGTATATCGTAGTGTAAAAACATATGTCAAAGATATTCTCCCAAAAGAAAAGATTCGTGAATTTGAGAGGTAATATCAGTAAAAAATCAAATAACCGCAAGGCTACTTTGAAGTAAAGTAGCATCAAAAATCCCCGATGAGCACAAAACTCATTGGGGATTTATCCTTGCACTGTGAATTATCTTTCCTCAGCAAATACAATATCAAGCACCTTCGCTATCTCTTCTATATTGATTGGCTTTACAACATGACCGTTCATTCCCGCTTCAAGAGATTTTTTTCTGTCCTCTTCAAAAGCATTTGCAGTCATCGCAATGATAGGGATATTTGCTTTTTTGTTATTTGTGAGGGTACGTATCTCACGCGTTGCTGTATATCCATCCATCCTTGGCATCTGAATGTCCATGAACACAAGGTCATATTTATCTTCATCTGCAGCGCACATAATATCAACAGCTTCCATTCCGTCAGATACCGTATCAACCATAAGCCCTGCGTCCTCTAATATTGCGGTTGCGATTTCTTTGTTGAGCTCATTGTCTTCAACAAGAAGAATACGCTTGCCGCTATAATCGTATTGCCTTAAATCCTGATTTGCATTCTCTTCTTTTTTGCCCGGCCGCATCAGGACGCTCCTTAACTCAGACAGGAAGAGAGGCTTTGATACAAAAGCAGTAACGCCTGCTTCTCTTGCCTCAGCCTCAAATTCTGCCCAGTCATAGGCAGTAAGCACAATGATAGGAACATCCTCGTTTATAACTCTACGGATGCGTCGAACCGTCTCAATACCGTTCATATCAGGCATCAGATAGTCTATGATATATACTTTGTATTCATCATTTATTTCTACTGCATCCTGTGCACGAACAATAGCCTCTTTGCCGGAGGATGTCCAGTCAGGGCGCATCTTGATGTCGTAAAGCATCTTGCTGATGCTTCTGCATGTATTCATGTCATCGTCTACAATCAGTGCTCTGGCTCCCAAAAGCTCAGGTATAGGTTCGTTTTTGGCCTGTCTGCCTGCAAGCTTCAGATTGAGTGTGACTGTGAATAAAGATCCTTTGCCTTCTTCGCTTTCGACAGTTATTTCACCACCCATCAAATCTATGATGTTCTTTGTGATAGCCATGCCAAGACCTGTCCCCTGGACACCGCTGACTGTTGAGCTGTGTTCTCTGGTGAAAGTCTCAAATATATGCTCGAGAAATTCCCTGGACATGCCGACACCTGTGTCCTTCACAGAGAATTCATAAGTCCTGTAATGCTTCTGAGAGCAAGGCTTCTCTATAAGGCGGATTATAATATCGCCGCCGGGCTGTGTATATTTAACGGCATTTCCCACAATGTTGATCATCACCTGATTGAGGCGCAGCCTGTCTGCGATTACATCCTCATGCAAAACATCCTGCGTATCAATATACAGGTTCTGGTTTTTGGCATTAACAAGCCCATGCATCATCGTGCGTAAATCATGCAGCATATCCGGCAGATGCACCAGTCTCTCGTCAAGCTTTACTGTGCCGCTTTCGATACGGCTCATATCGAGAATATCATTAATCAGGCTCAGCAGGTGAGTACTTGAGGTGCTGATTTTAGTCAGATATTCTCTTACCTGCTCCTGATCATCCATGTGTGTCTGTGCCAGTGCTGTAAACCCTATGATGGCATTCATAGGCGTGCGTATATCGTGTGACATATTGTTTAAGAATACTGATTTTGCCTTGCTTGCCTGCTGTGCTGCCGCCAGTGCCTGAGCCAGCTGTTCCTGCTGGCGCACCTGTTTTTCTACGGCTTCATGTATATCGCGGAATCCAAGCACCAGATATGTCTTGCCGCTGTCGTCTGTGAATTTAGCAGAGCTTGCCTGATAATGCACTTTGGTGTTCCCTATAACATGGTCATAATAGAAGGAACTTACGCCTATATCCGGAGTTTCAGAAAGCAGCCTGTCAAGCTCAATGTGCTTCAGAAAATCAGCACGATCTTCTTCCGCTACGTAATTTTCTGCAATCATACGCAATGCATCTTCATAATTTTCGTAAGCGCGTGCACGATTAACAATTTTAACAGTACTGTCCTGTTTTTCAGATTTGAATACGTTCCATTTTTTCGTCTCGCAATCAATAAGGTGCAGACTTTTGTATTCATTTGCAAGGGAGTCGATAATACCCAGCTGGTATTTAAGCTGCTCCTGCTGTGCAAACTCCTCCATTTTTCTTGATGTGATGTCTCTGGCAACATAGAGGACTTCTCTGGCGATACCGTTTTCATCTCTGCGTTTTACGATGAATCGTGATTCAAACCATATGCCATAAGGATTTTTGTATTCGGTAAATATCGTGTTTATATCCATGAGCCTTTTGGCAAGGGTGTCAAGATTCAGAAACTCACACATCGAAGACTGATCTTCAGAGCCTATAAAGGCCGCAAGGATTTTTTCTTTTACATCATCGAAGCTGCCCTCTTTGCCCGCTACAATCCCCATAAGAGGGACGCTGGTAAGCACTTTGTACCTGTGTGTATCTGTTTCAGCACTGATAATCGTGGAATAAATCGTTGACAGGGATGAAATAACCTCGGAATGCTCTCTTTGCACTCTGAGACGAGCTTCCTCCTGCTCTCTTTCCCGCCTTTCCTGTGCAAGATGTTCCTCAACAATCCCATCAACATTCTGATATCCAAGCACCGCTTTCAGTCCGGCATCATCTGTCTTACTCATGCTATATTGGTAGTGCATGGTTTTTCCGTCAGCAATACTGCGGTAATATCCTATAATTTCATTTTGTGAAGCGAGAATTTTTTTGACATTTTCTGTTGCAAAGGCCCTTGCCATTTCTTCTCTGTCTTCCGGATATACGACTGTATTAAGCCAATGGCTGCGAAGTGCATCAAATGGAAGCTCACTCCCTACAGATATATTCAGAATATCTTCATAACCGGAATCAAGCTTCAGGATTTTTATTGTCTCTTTTTCAAGATCCACAAGGTAGGCATTTTTGAAATTGCGAGCCAGTATATCAAATATCTGCAGCTGCTCCTCGCGCTGTTTCTGATATTCAAGTTCTTTTTCACGCTGACGCTGTTCTTCCTGCATATGTCTGGCAATGACATCATCAATGTTGCGATAGCATGCCACAACTGAATCACCATTTGCAAGCTTGTAGTAAATATAGCTGTAATGATGCACTTCTCCGTTTGTCAGGGTGCGAAAACTGCCTGAGAGTTCGTCGTTTTCAGGGAAAAACTTTTGCAGGCGCTCCAGAGAGATGTCTTTTGTAAACGCTCCATAATCCTCAGGATGAATATAGTCTGCAAGATATTCTCTACAAAGCTCTTCATAATGGAACTTATGATTTTGTCTTCTGCTCATTTCTCCCCTGATTGGCATTGACATTTTTAGTATGCGGGATGCACCGTCTTCAAGATTAATCCAGAATACGTTCTGGTATTCGCGCGTAAGAGCGTTGATAATCGCCTGGTTTTTTTCTTCGTCTACTTTCTCTACTGCAAAAATAACATGGCTGAGAGTGCCGTTTTCATCCTCGTCCTCTCTGAAAAAATGAAGTTTGCATAGCTCTGATGCATAGGATAAAAATTCCATGGAGATATGGCTTTTGCCTTCCATACGCTTTGCAAGGGTACTTCTTTCCACGAAGTGCAGTGCCTCCTCGCAGCTCCATTTTGAGGAAACGCCACGAATAATGCGGTCAGCATTATCATCATAATTGTCTGATCCTGAAATTGTCAGTTTTCGGAGTACCGGCGCATTTTTCACGGTGGTATATGTATTGTTTTGAATATTTACACGGTGCAGCGAAAAGAAAACACTGGAGATTGCATTGTATGCGCTGTTAAGTCCTTCCTCATGCTTTTTTTGCCCTATGTCGGCTATAAAGTCGATGTTACGGAAAGCTACGACAAGGCGTAATTCCTCTCCAGGCTCTGAAATACGGCTGCAGCGTACTGAGCAGTGATGGATCTCACCGTTCTCGCTGATGCGATAGTTGTATTCGAGACGGTCGCGGCCATCAGAGAATGCCAAAAGCAGAGCCTCGGGCGAAATTGCTTTCAGCAGGTAATCTTTATCTTCTGCATATACACGTTCTTCCGTATAAGTCTGTACGAGCTCGGAATACGGGAAGGTTTGCGGATCATCTGCAAACCCCGAAGTTACATACCCTATACGTTTTATGATGTCGGCGCTATCCTCTCCGGGACGCACCACATATACGTTGACATAATCAGCTGTCAGTGCGGCAGCTAATTCAGCATGATTTAACATGATCAGCTCTCCTTTTTATCAATCAGTGTTTTAAGTACTCTGTTAAGTTCGTTCACATCTATCGGTTTGGCGATATGGCCATTCATTCCCGCTGCAAAAGCAGCTCTTTTGTCCTCATCAAAAGCATTGGCCGTCATGGCGATAATAGGTATGCGGGCCTTGTCAGGATCCTCTAATGCTCTGATAGCTCTTGTTGCCTCATATCCGTTCATCATAGGCATCTGGATGTCCATGAATATAAGGTCGTAGTAATCTGCCGGCAGTGTCCTGATTCTTTCAAGCGCTTCGCTGCCGTCTCCTGCAGTATCAATTTCAAAGCCTGCAGCTTCAAGCATTGCAACCGCAATCTCCATATTAAGATCATTATCCTCAACAAGCAGCACCCGGTGTCCCGTCATATCTGCACCTGTATGAGTAAGTTTTCCGGCTGCATTTCCATCTACAACATCTTTGGTTGTAAGCTTAAACTCCAGCGTTACAATGAATCTTGAGCCTTTGCCGAGTTCACTTTGTACACTGATTTCGCCGCCCATAAGGTCCACCAGACTCTTTGTTATGGACATACCAAGTCCCGTACCCTGAGTACGGCTCACTGTCGATGATTTTTCTCTTGCAAACTGTTCAAATATATGCTCCAGGAATTCTTTGCTCATACCGATGCCCGTATCTTCGATGACAAAGTCATAGTAAGCATATCCTTCATGATCGGATTTTCTCTCACGCATGGTATATGTTATTGTGCCGCCTTCAGGAGTGAATTTGACTGCATTGCCCAATATGTTCATAAGCACCCTGTTAACATGAAGCGCATCGGCATATGCATAGATGTCTTCAAGATTCTCTGTTTTTTCGACATATATGAGCCCTTTGGCTTTAATGTCGGACGCAACAACATCTTTTACAACTTCCATCTGCTCTGTTATGCATACCGGCACATTCTCTATATTGATCTTGCCGTTCTCGATACGGCTCATGTCAAGAACGTCGTTGATAAGGGACAAAAGATGCCTGCTTGATATCATAATCTTGTCAAGATAGTCGCAAACCTTCTCTCTGTCATCAATATTTTGCTCTGCCAGATCCGTAAATCCGATAATGGCATTCATAGGCGTCCTGATATCGTGAGATATATTAAAGAGGAAATTCTGCTTGGAACGGTTTGCGCTTTCTGCCTTGTCTATTGCCAAAGTCAGCTCTGCGTTCTTTTTCTCAAGCTCCAGCTTGTATGCATATTCCTGTTCCTTTTGTGCTGATATATGCCTGTTTGCTGCACGTTTTCTTAAAAACTGCACTATACCAAGTGCCAGTATGTAAAGAACAATCGCTATGCCCACTACAGGCAATGTGCTTTTGTATACCTGCCTCTCGGACATGAATGCACAGATATAGAATTCACGTCCATGGCTGTATCTGCCAAAATATCGCCGGTTTTCTCCGTCTTTTTTGAGTGTAATCATTTTGTCTGCCTGGCCGCCACGACGGAGATCGTATATAAGCTTGTAATCTTCTTTAGATATAACGTTTTTGAGGAGAGACTGGTCGTTGGATGCAATTATCTCAGCTCCGTCTGTAATGACAAATGTGCCGTTCTGCTCCTTGTCATAGCCGTCCAGAAGATTTTGTATGGAAAGTATAGACTTTACGGCGAATTCCTTGACTGTATGCCTGTATACCAGCACCACTCCTCCCTGGCATTTGAGAGCTGCGACATCAACATATGACTCGTCCTCCAGTTTGATGCGATTCATATATACATCATTTTCATATTTTGCCGTTTTCATGAGGGTATCTTCGCTCAGCATATGCCTGAACTCATCATAGCCTATGGCATCCTTGGTATACTCTGCTATCACACCGCATTTGTCATCAAGTATGGTAATGCCTGTGGCTGCAAGCTCTTCTGCGTGAGTTTTCAGGTGCTCCTCTGTGATGCTTTCATCACAATCCCTTATCAGTCTTGCAGACTCAGCCTTGCGTATCAGACTCTTGGCTGCTTCGGTATCATTGAATTCAATATATTTACTGTACTGATGTTTGATATATTCTATTTCTGAAGCAAGTCTGGCATCGCTTTTGTGTTTGTCTATGTTCGCACTTACAAGCATGACAGCAAGAGCAAGTGCTATGCCTATTACTATGGCAAGGATCACAAAGTTTTTGCTGAAAACAGTATCCGGCTTATTCTTCATTGGTCTCACCTCCCAGATATCTGTCTGCATCATCAAGGTAACGCTCTATGATTTTTTTGAGAGTTCCGTCTTCTCTCATTTCATCGATTGCAGTGTTTAATTTTGCACATAGCTTTGCATTACCATTTTTGTAGAATGCAGCTCCCACATAGGAGATCATAACAGGTTCATCCAGTATGGTGAAAACAGTGCTGTAGTCTTTCATGTACTGGGCAACAACAGGTTCGTCTGAAATGAGAGCATCTATATAGTCGCAGCCAAGAGCGGTAAACAGAAGATTGTTGTCTGCATAGCTAAATACCTGTACATCCTCAGGAACATCCGGATTGCTGTGCTCAAGCAATATGTCCTCTGCAATACTGGTTGTCTGTACAGCGATGGTCTTGCCTTTCAGATCCTGTAGCGAGTGTATGTCACTGGTGCTGTTGATTGCTACAACCTGATTACTCCTCATATATGGCCCTACCCAGAGATAATCATCTTCACGTCCTTTTATAGTAAATCCGCCTACCACACAGTCAATCTCGCCTGAGGCAAGAAGGTCGTCTCTTTTTTCCCAGTTGATGCTGACAATATTGACATCATATCCGATGCGATCAAGTGCTTCTTTCATGATATCTATATCAAGACCGGTTGGCTGGCCGTTGTTATCTAAGGCCATAAAAGGAGGGTAATCTTCGCTTCCTATGGTAATGACAGGGCGCTTCTCTGTGTCACTCGTGTCTTTGCTCTGCCCGCATGATGCAAGGCAAAACATCAAAATGACAGCAGCAAAGATAATCAGCAGTCTTTTGCCAGATATCCTTTTGTTCTCTGTATTCTGGTTCGTCATATTCTTCCTCCTTTCGGTCTGCCTGATATAGCAAATGACCACTAATGAGCATAATTCATCTCATAAGCGGTCAGGGCTTTTGTTACGGATAAAATTGTCGTATTTACCTATTGCGGTAATCAGTTTCCCCCATGCCATATGAAAAGAACACAAAATTCTGTCTTTTGTTGCTTGTATTATATAGTATTCGCAGTGGTTTTGCAAGAAGTTTGCTATATGCTTCATTATATGACGCAGGAATAAGTGCCTACAGCTTCAGGACGAAATGGTTTTTATGAAAGTCCAGAAGACCGTCTTTTTTCATTTTGCTAAGTTCAAGTGATAAGCCGCTGCGTTCGACTGCAAGGTAATCTGCAAGCTGCTGCCTTGAAAAAGGTATATCAAATTCATACTTGCCCAGCCGCTGTGCTTCGGCGGAGAAATAGGACATGAGCTTTGCTCGTGTAGTGCGCTGTCCCATATGTGTAAGCTTTTCATTGGAAAGCAGATTTTTTACAGCAAGCTCACTCAGTAAGTTTCGTATCATACGACTATGGTGCGTACAGGCGGACGGGCATATATTCAGGATGCGCTTCACATTCAGAAACATTACAGTAACAGGGGTTTCAGTGATTATGCTTACATTCAGCACTGAGCCGGGTGCACATGCAAATGCTGCGGCAAAAATCTGCCCTGGGCCTTCTTTGGAAATAATATTGCGGTTCCCCCAGATATCCTCCTGTATAATCAGGACACTTCCCGACAGGATAAGGCCAATTGATTCGGTCGTATCGCCGGCACGCAGCAGAAATACGTCCTTAGAAAAACTCTCTAATTTTGTGTCAAGACAGGAAAGCATAGGGGTAAGTTCTCTTTCAGAAATTCCCGAAAAAAGCTGTGAAGATCGTATAGTAGGTAAAAAATTTTTCATAAAAGACCTCTTTCGTTGAAAATTCAACCGAATTGTTGAAAATATTGTAGTACAATATGGACACAAAAGCAAGGAGGTGCTGGTATGAAAAGAAGAATTATTGAAATTAATCAGGATAAATGTAACGGCTGCGGAGAATGTGCCGCTGCTTGTCACGAGGGCGCCATAGCTATGGTGGATGGAAAAGCCAAGCTTATGAGAGATGATTATTGCGATGGCCTTGGGGACTGTCTGCCAGCCTGTCCTACCGGAGCTATATCTTTTGTAGAACGTGAAGCTGCAGACTATGATGAGCAGGCGGTGATGGCAAACAAGCAAAAGAAGATGCAGCATGAGGGAAGGGCTGTTCATACATGTCCTGGAACACAGATAAAAACATTACTGCATGCAGAGGCTTCCGGGACTGAAGCTGATCCTGTCATAGGTCAGAGCCGTCTTTCTCAGTGGCCGGTGCAGATTAAACTGGTTCCTGTTAATGCTCCATACTTTGACGGTGCAAAGCTGCTTATTGCTGCTGACTGCACGGCTTATGCCTATGCTGCTTTCCATGAACGGTTTATCAAAGGGCATATCACACTGGTGGGCTGTCCTAAACTGGATGATGTAGACTATTCCGAAAAACTCACAGAGATTATTCGCAATAACAATATTAAAAGCGTGACAATTGTGCGTATGGAGGTGCCGTGCTGCGGCGGATTGGAGCAGGCAGTGAAAACAGCATTACAAAACAGTGGAAAATTTATTCCATGGCAGGTTGCTACTGTGACTATAGACGGAAAACTGAAGGAGGATTAAGCTTTTGCTTAAGTAAAATAGTATTTGGGAAGTAATAAAGAAGTTGTAAATAAAATATGAATTGAGGAGGAAAAACAATGGATAAAAAAATGTTTTGCTTTCAGTGCGAACAGACGGCAGGATGTACCGGTTGCAGTGGAAAAGCGGGAGTATGCGGCAAAACCGCTGATGTGGCAAAGCTTCAGGATGAGCTGACCGGCGCTCTTATAGGGCTGGCACGGGCAACCGGCAATGCATCGGGGGATAACGCAGATGTCTGGCGCCTGATGATAGAGGGGCTGTTTACTACTGTTACCAATGTGAACTTCAATGAAAAAACGTTGCACGAACTGATTGAGCAGGTACATAAGGAAAAGGCAGCTCTTGTGCCTGATTGCTCTGATTGCAGTTCTTCATGCGGACGAACAGATGATTACAATATGGAGAAGGTCTGGAATGCACAGGAGGACATTCGCAGTCTTAAATCCCTTATTCTTTTTGGTATACGCGGAATGGCGGCTTATGCACATCATGCTATGGTGCTAGGGTATACCGATGAGGAAGTGAATCGCTTCTTTGTAAAGGCACTGTTTGCCATAGGCGAGGAGTGGGGTATGGAAGAGCTGCTTCCTATTGTTATGGAGGTTGGAGAGAAAAATCTCAAATGTATGGCACTTCTTGATAAAGCTAACACTGAAAGCTACGGAGCACCTGTGCCAGTTACAGTTCCTTTGACTATAGAGAAGGGACCGTTCATAGTTATTTCCGGTCACGATCTGCATGATTTGAAATTGCTGCTGGAACAGACCGCCGGCAAGGGCATCAATGTTTACACTCACAGTGAAATGCTGCCTGCTCACGGTTATCCTGAACTGAAAAAATATGCCCATCTTAAAGGTAATTTCGGTACAGCATGGCAAAATCAGCAGAAAGAATTCGCAGAAATTCCAGCACCGATACTATTTACTACCAATTGTCTTATGCCACCGAAGTCAGATTATGCTGACCGCGTATTTACTACAGCGGTAGTATCCTATCCGGAAATGGTTCATATTGGAGAGGATAAGGATTTTACCCCTGTTATTGAGAAGGCTTTAGAGCTGGGAGGATATTCTGAAGACAAGGAATTTGCCGGCATCAATGGCGGCAGCACAGTTATGACCGGATTTGCACGCGGTACGGTGCTTGGCGTGGCAGATCAGGTTATTGAAGCAGTGAAAACCGGTGCAATCAGGCATTTCTTCCTGGTTGCCGGCTGTGATGGGGCGCGCCCCGGCCGTAATTACTATACGGAGTTTGTAAAACAAACACCTGCAGACACTGTGGTACTGACTCTTGCCTGCGGTAAATACCGTTTTAACGATCTTGATCTCGGCACAATTGGTGGCCTGCCGCGTTTAATGGATGTAGGCCAGTGCAATGATGCTTACAGTGCTATTCAGATTGCCGTTGCACTTGCTGATGCTTTTGACTGCGGTGTGAATGATCTGCCACTGTCTATGGTGCTTTCATGGTATGAACAGAAGGCGGTGTGTATACTGCTGACGCTGCTTTATCTGGGCATCAAAGATATCCGCCTTGGGCCTACGCTACCGGCATTTATTTCGCCTAATGTGCTGAATTATCTTGTTGAAAATTTTGGCATTGCCCCTATAACAACACCGGAGGAGGATTTAAAAGAGCTTCTTAAATAAATATATAACAGTGCATGTATTACAGACAGATGCTATTTGCCACAAAAAAAGGTAAAGAGCATCTGTCTGTTCTTGTAAGCATCCTGTTTGCTTTCGCATTTCAGCTGTTTTATAAAAAAATGGTCAATTCGATTATTCTGAAAATACTCAAAACTATTGACAAATTTGCGTCGCTGTGATAAAGTAACAAAACACTGAATAAAGAGGTTGATTAAGATAATTCAATGGAGGTTTTAGAAAATGAAAAAGATTTTAAGTATAGTACTGGTTTTGGCTATGGCTTTTTCCATTTGCATGGTAACAGGCTGTGGCAAGGATGATTCATCAGAGACATCGTCAGATCTTCAGTATGTTCAGGATAATGGCAAGCTTGTGGTTGGTATCACAGAATTTGCACCTATGGACTACAAAGAAGACAAAGACAGTGAAGAATGGATTGGATTCGATGCAGACATGGCAAAAGCATTTGGTGAGAGCCTTGGTGTAGACGTTGAATTCAAAGTTATCAACTGGGACTACAAGATTACAGAGCTTGACAACAAAGGTATCGACTGTGTATGGAACGGTATGACTATCACAGATGAAACCAAAGCAGGCATGGAACTTTCAAATGCATATTGCAACAACGCACAGGTTGTAGTTGTTCCAAAAGACGTTGCTGACAAATATCAGACTGTAGACAGCATTAAAGATCTTCAGTTCGCTGTTGAAGCAGGCTCGGCTGGAGAAACAGCAGCTAAGGATAATGAATTGAACTATACATCAGCGGAAGCTCAGGCTGACACTCTGATGGAAGTTTCAGCAGGAACTTCAGAAGCAAGCATTATCGACCTTCTCATGGCAGGTGCTATGATTGGCGAAGGTACTGATTATGACAAGCTTACATATACAGTATCACTCAGCAGTGAAGAATATGCTGTAGGCTTCAGAAAAGGCAGTGACCTTGCTGCAGCTCTCAATGATTTCTTCAAGACAGCTTATGCTGACGGTACTATGATGGAAATCGCTGAGAAATACGGAGTTCAGGAATCTATAATTGAACAGGAATAATAAACTAAAATATGAATAACGGGAAGCAGGGATAGAAACCTATCCCTGCTTGCATGTGGAGGAAAAAATGTTTGGAACAGTCATATCGGCTCTTAACGAAGGCTTTTTGAAAACCTTTGAAATATTTGTAGCAACGCTTATCGGAGCTTTGCCACTGGGCCTTTTACTTGCTTTTGGAACTATGAGCAAGTTCAAACCGATTAAAGCCTGCACCAAGGCTATTGTATGGGCAGTAAGAGGTACTCCCCTTATGTTGCAGCTGCTGGTTGTATATTACGGACCGGGAATGATTCTTGGAAACAATATATGGGGAATAGGTGATGTTGGCAGAAACATCGCAGTATATATCGCATTCATTATAAATTATGCATGCTACTTTGCAGTAGTATATAGAGGTGGTATAGAAGGAATACCTCACGGACAGCATGAGGCAGGACAGGTCCTGGGTATGACAAAAAACCAGATATTTTTCAAAGTAATCTTCATGCAGGTAATAAAGCGAATTATGGCGCCTATGTCAAATGAAATTATAACTCTTGTAAAAGACACCTCTCTTGCGAGGATTATCCTTGTTTATGAAATTATCTGGACAGGTCAGACTTTCATCAAGAGCAGCGGAGTTATATGGCCGCTATTCTTCACAGCAGTATACTATTTGCTGTTTGTAGGAGTACTGACTATAGTGTTCGGTAAAATCGAAAAGAAACTGGATTATTACAGGGGGTAGAACTATGGCATTACTTGAAATAAGAAATATTCACAAAAGCTTTGGAGACACAGAGGTGTTAAAAGGCATAGATTTTGATATGGAAAAAGGTGATGTTGTTGCAATCATAGGATCATCCGGAAGCGGTAAGACAACTCTTCTGAGATGCATCAACTTCCTTGAAACTCCTGATCACGGTAAAATAATACTCAAAGGCGAAGAACTCTATGATGCTGACAAAAAAGATCAGTATTCAGAGCGTGATATCCGTGAAAAAAGGCTGAATTTCGGGATGGTTTTCCAGAATTTCAATCTGTTCCCGCAATATAACGCATTGAAAAACCTTACTTTGGCGCCAGAGCTTAAACTAAAGAATGAACTTGAAAAAGGGCAGGACAAAAAAGCTGCTTTGGCACAGATAAAAGAAGAAGCTATGAATCTTCTGAAAACTGTAGGTCTGGAAGAAAAAGCAATGAATTATCCTTGCCAGCTTTCAGGCGGTCAGCAGCAGAGAGTAGCAATAGCAAGAGCTCTTGCTATGAAACCGGAGGTTCTGTGCTTTGACGAACCGACATCGGCTCTCGACCCTGAGCTTACGGTAGAAGTTCTCAAGGTTATCAAAGACCTCAAGAATCAGGGCAGAACAATGATAGTAGTAACTCATGAAATGAAATTTGCAAAAAATGTTGCAGACAAGATAATCTTTATGGCAAATGGAGTCATAGAAGAAATGGGTACTCCTGCGCAAGTGTTTGAAAATCCACAGAGCGAAAAAACCAAATCATTTTTATTTAATGAAAAAGACTGATCCAAATACAGCACCGGAGCCCAGAGCTCCGGTTATTTGTTTAACCAGGATATGTGTATTGCTTGACAAAACATATTAGAAATTCGAGGAGACAGACATGAAATCACATATACACCTTATAAGGCATGGCATTACAGAGGGCAATCTAAACAGATGGTATTACGGAGCGAAGGATATACCGCTGATTGAGCAGGGCATAGCACAGCTTAGGGCTAATGCGGCAGAGGGTATTTATCCTGATTCAGAGGGAGCAGATATATATACCTCAGGTATGCTAAGGTGCAGACAGACCCTCAATGCTATTTATGGAGATATTGAATATATGGTAATCCCGGAATTGAGAGAGATAAACTGCGGCGAGTTTGAATGCAAAAGCCACAAAGAGCTTTTATCGGACAAAAGATATGTGGCCTGGTGTGATGATAAGACAGGAGATATGCCTATGCCCGGAGGAGAAACCCGCAATGGGTTTATGCAGAGAGTGAATGCGGGGTTTGAAGAGCTTTTCAAGAGTCATCAGCTTAGAATGCTTTCTCTTAGACACTCAGGCAAGGAAGCAAGCTCCATAGCAATTGTGCATGGAGGAGTTATATCTGCAATTATGTTTGAGCTGTTTGCAGGGGGCGATATGGATAAATTCTGGAGCTGGATGCCTGAGCCGGGCAGAGGCTGGAGCCTCAGTATCACAGACGGTAAAGTCATAGGATATGAAAGGATATAGATATGAGAAATATTAAACAGAATGTAACAGAGCTTATCGGAGGCACGCCTCTTGTCAGAATAAACAACATAGAAAGGCTTGAAAATGTAGAAGCAGAGCTTCTGGTTAAATTTGAAGCTGTAAACCCTGGAGGAAGCGCTAAGGATAGACCTGCGCTCAATATGATTAATGAGGCTGAAAAAAACGGGATTCTCAAACCCGGCGGCACTATTATCGAGCCTACCAGTGGCAATACAGGAGTAGGGCTTGCAATGGTTGCAGCATCAAAAGGATACAGGGCGGTTATGGTAATGCCTGAAACCATGAGCATAGAAAGACGCAAGCTGCTTGCAGCATATGGAGCCCAAATAGTCCTTACAGAGGGAGCAAAAGGAATGGCAGGAGCTGTTGCAAAGGCAGAGGAATTAAACAAAACCACTCCCAATTCCATAATAGCAGGTCAGTTTGTGAATTCGGCAAATCCTGATGCGCATTTTGCTACGACAGGACCTGAAATCTGGCAGGATACAGAAGGGCAGATAGATATATTTGTAGCGGGTATCGGTACTGGAGGTACTATTACAGGCGTTGGAGCCTATCTCAAAAAACAGAATCCGGAGATCAAAATCGTTGCGGTAGAGCCATACGATTCACCTTTGCTATCGCAGGGCAAGGCAGGCCCGCATGGATTGCAGGGGATAGGAGCAAACTTCGTCCCTGAGGTTCTTGATACGGACATCTATGATGAAATAATAACGGTTACCACAGAGGAAGCCATGAGTGCAATGAAATCTCTTGCACAAAACGAAGGGCTGTTTGCAGGAATAACAAGCGGGGCTGCCGTTAATGCGGCTTTGAAGCTTGCCAAAAGACCCGAAAACAAAGGCAAAACAATCGTAGCATTCCTTCCTGATACAGGTGAAAGGTACCTTAGCGTGCTGGACTGATATCGAGCACATTTGTAATTGACGTGCCTTTGATAATATGGTATCCTATTAGCAATTTGAGGGAGTAGATGGCGCACCCTGCGTGGCAAGTCAACATACTGGTCGCAAGATCTGGCTTGCATTAAATATCGAGACTCAAGGTATGGTAAATCTATGCCTGAAGTCTTGCTTTCAGGCATTATGCCTGATTTTTTTTGGAGGAATTTATGGGAATAATCGAAATTATACTTATAGGCGTAGGACTTTCAATGGATGCCTTTGCCGTATCAATATGCAAAGGTCTTTCGACACAAAAACTGCGGGCTTCCCACTACCTTATAATAGGGGTGTGGTTTGGAGGATTTCAGGCACTGATGCCGACCATAGGATATCTGCTGGGAGCAACCTTTGAAAAATACATCACAGCCTTTGACCACTGGATAGCATTCATACTGCTTGTGTTGATAGGCGGGAACATGATAAAAGAAAGCCTGTCAAAAGAGGAGACGGATACAAATGCTTCGTTTGCATTTAAGACAATGCTTCTGATGGCAATTGCAACAAGTATAGACGCTCTTGCGGTGGGAGTCACATTTGGTCTCCTGCCTGATGTAAACATAATAGCGGCTGTAGCAATCATAGGAACTACAACTTTTGTTCTGTCGGGAGCAGGTCTTAAAGTCGGCAATGTGTTTGGTCTCAGATACAAATCAAAGGCAGAGCTTGCAGGAGGAATTATTCTTATACTGATAGGAATAAAAATACTTCTGGAGCATCTGGGAGTGATAGCACTTTGAACAGAAGTACAATATAACTTAAAAACTTGACATATAACATTCAAAAAGTTAAAAAGAAATAAATCAAGTTAAAAAGGGGAAATGTTATGAAACTAAAAGTGTTTTTCAAAAGATATATAATGGCGACTTTCATTATTTGCATAGCTGTATTTCTGCTGCTGTCTGTTACGGGCTACTATGTATGCGGCAAAAACATAGACATGGCAAACAATCTGATAAATGCGTTTATGGATATGGCAGATGACAGTGGTTTGATTAAGGATGACGGTCAGATATCGGTGGTAGCGCTGTTTCTGAACAATCTTAGGGCAACCGGCATGGCTGTTGTTTTGGGGATTGTGCCGTTCTTTTTCCTGCCGGCGATAGTGCTTCTTTCAAACGGAGCTATAATGGGCTCGGCATTTGCAGTTATAGGGCAGCACAGCAACAATCTGATTGCATACTTCATAGGAGGCATACTGCCCCATGGGATTTTTGAAATACCTGCAATTTGTCTTGGCATATCGATGGGTATAATTCTCTGCCTGTTTATATGTGAGAAGATACTTGATAAAGGTAAGCTCTCTCATGTAAAAGCAGGAGAATTTTTCAAGAATATAGCCAAGCTGTTTCTGTTTGTTGCAGTGCCGCTACTCATAGCTGCCGCAATAATTGAAACCTACATAACCCCGGTTATAATGAATGCGTTAGTTTAGCCATTTGCTGATCAGTTCCTCTATTCTTTCAGCAGGTATGCGGCTGTAATAGAATATCAGTGTGTTTTCCCCCGAAGGCTGCACATCAAGCCCCATTTCATCTGCTTTTGTGCACAAAGCCCCTGCAGTTTTTGCAGAGTCTGTCTCCAATATTATATTTATTCCCGAAGAAGTGTTAATTGCCCTTACACTGTCATTGCTACAGGCATTGATGGCAGTAAGGGTTTTTTGCAGCTTGTGAGAATAAAGATTTCTCAGCTTCTTTATATTTGTCTGATACATACCATTTTTCATAAAAAGCGCCAGGGTGAGCTGCTCTGCCTTAGAGCAGGTCTGAGTATAGTTCGATTTGATTTTGCGGAATATATCTGCCATTTTTTCAGGTAAAATCATGTAGCTTATTTTGATTGACGGAAACAGTGTTGATGAGAAAGAGCCAAGATATACGACGCAGCTGCCGCCGTCTATTCCCTGCATTGCAGGCACTGGACGCCCAAAATAGCGAAGCTCGCTGTCGTAATCGTCTTCGACAATGATACTGTTGTTTTTGTATGCCCATTCAAGCAGCTCCCGCCGCCTGCCTATGGGCATCACCGCACCTGTCGGAAACTGATTTGACGGGCTTACGTATGCGACAGAACGGATATTGTCAGGCAACTTTTCAATGTATATGCCGTCGGATTTTACAGGAACAGGCGTGATTACGAATCCGTTGTCCCTGAATATGTTTCGCACAGGCATATATCCGGGCTCCTCCATTGCGGCATGACTTATTCCCATTTCGTTGAGTATGCGTGTAAGCTGAATGGTTATCTGCTGAGTGCCGGCTCCTATTACGATCTGCTCAGGACTGCAGACTACTCCTCTTGCGTTAAAGACATATTTTGATATTTCATATCGCAAAGAGGCTTCGCCCTGGGGATCTCCTTCGAACATTAGAAGATGCGGATGCTCGGTAAAAACTCTGTTGGAGCATTTTTTCCACTTGTTGAAATCAAAGCACGAAACATCATATATATGATTTCCAGGCAGGCTGACAGGAACCTCATGTGCGGAGCCTGTTTCGCCGTAAGCCGCAGACGGGATATTGCCTATGTCTTTGATATAGTACCCCGAATGAGGGCGCGGCTCTATATACCCTTCGACTGCAAGCTGATTGTAGCCTTGAGATACGGTTGTGATACTTATGCCAAGACTTGCGGCAAGCTGCCGCAGTGACGGCAGGCGTTCACCATATTTCATATTGCCTGTCAGAATATCTGATTTGATATAGTCATAAAGCTGTAGATATATGGGTCTTGTTGATTTGAGATTAAAATCGGGAATGATAGCCTTCATATGCCAATCCTCTGTATATATATTTTGTTCAAAAAAGAGATAACAATACGGTTAAATAATAGCTCAAATCGCTTGAAAAGTCAAATTGTATATATAAAAATAATCATATTTGCGTATTTATTTATATACAATTATAAGTTAATATATACATAAGGTTATGATGATAAAGGAGTTTTGCAGATGACAACGGCAGAAAAAACAAATAAGCTGGTAATGACAGCGCTTATGATGTGCATGATTATAGTTCTTACGATGTTTGTTAAGGTGCCTATACCCTTGACTCAAGGGTATGTTCATCTTGGTGATGCAATGATATTCATTTCTGTCATGCTTCTTGGGTGGAAGTACGGTGCAGCAGCATCTGCAATCGGTTCAGCAATGGCGGATATATTCTGCGGAGTTGCAATGTGGGCGCCATGGACGCTGGTTATCAAATTTATAATGGCGCTTGTTATGGGTAAAATTCTTGAATATGGAGGAACTTCCATTTCAAAAATAAGAGAAATCATTGCAATGGCTCTGGGAGGGCTGCTTATGACGGCGGGATATTTTGTTGCAGAAGGTATAATGTATGGCAACTGGGCTGTGGCTGCTTTGGGGATACCTTGGAATGTAGGGCAGTTTGCGGTAGGTATGGTGATAGCGGTAGCTCTTTCTGTAGCACTTTGCAAAACATCTGCAGGTAGGATGTTTACATACAGGTTGAGGAGGAAAGCCTCAGAGACGGAACCCTCGAAGGCTGGGATGATAGGGAAATAACTTGAAAAATGATGGAAAATCCTGTTTTGCAGGATTTTTTACGTGGAAATTGAAATATCGTATACAAAAACTAAAGGAAAGTGTAAAAAACACACTGGAATAATGTATTTTTTACATAAAAATTAAAAAGATAACAAGCAGTGCTAAAAAATAGAAGAAACATATTGACAGCCTATCTCTACGAAGGTAATATATAGCCAATTAAAACCATGGTTTGACAAAAATAAAATCTTAAGTAAAGTCCACTGCAAAATTATAGTGGAAAAGAAAGAATGGATAATATATA